>NZ_JCAJRU010000003.1:0-58768 GCF_059447605.1 Paenibacillus sp. N119s
TTCCCCCTCTTCTCCTGCAAATGCTAGGCGTAACTCAGCCTCTGTTCCAGCATATACATTCAGATCAACTGGTCCTTGAATGCCTTCAACCCGTCCATTATCGCTGTATTGCCAGAAGTCCCAAAGCTTCCATGGTGTAGTATCACTGGGCACCCGTGCACTATAACGCGCAATCCACAGTTTATAACTAGCCAACGGGGCTTTAAAATGGGCAGCAAAAGCATTGCCCGTATATACCATCGGCTTGCAACCGCTAACTCGCTCAAATTCCGTCAAAAATGTCAGTGCAATCTCATGAATTGTAGCTGAGCTAAGCCCTCCCGGATTGTTTTCATAATCCATGACCGCTGGCAAGTCTAGCGCTTTCGCACCCCCTACCTGATCCAGCACCTCGGCGAAATGCCTGGCTTCCGCTTTGGCTGCGTTTACAGTGATCGCATCTACAAAATGGTAAGCTCCAAGTAGAATGCCGGCTGCCCTGATCCCTTTTACATTCGTGATAAATGTCGGATCAATGTAACGCTGTCCTTGACTTGCTTTAATAAATGCAAATGATTTGCCATCGGCTCGAACACGTTTCCAATCAATCGTTCCCTGATATCGGGACACGTCAATGCCTTCGGCCGCGTTAGGGCTGCGACTTTGCATAAGGCGCTCCCCCCTTGTCATTCATAATGTTGTAGCACTCTGTCTCTGTTATATATGCTTGGACCATGGAGCCGGTATGGGCTTTTCCACTTTTATGCCGAAAAAAGGCGAAAAGACCATATTCCTTTTTTTTACAATTCGACGGTCAGCACTTTATGAAGCTTTATTTTCTTTGTCGGAAGGGTCGGTTGGCTTTATTTTTTCCCCACTCGATTTGGACTCAAAAATGGCTACCGCATTCCGCAAAATATCCGGCATCGGCACTCCCATTCTGCCCACATTTTCTATAATGGACAACAGCTCGTTCGCTAAATAAAAGAAAACGACGGCATCCCGGAAGTAATGTGCATCCCCGAGAATACCGTCGATCAGATGAGCTACCGTAATGAGCAAAAACACGGTAACCTTGCGAAAAATACCATAATACCCCTGGCGGCTTTTCAGCTCCCCATTGATCCAGGCCGCTGCCCATCCGGTGAAAAAGTCGATCACGACCATCCACCACAGCAACGTCAGCATTGTAGTCCACCCCCCGAAAAAATAACCGATCAAGGTCCCCGTGGAAAACCCCAGCCAAATCTGATCGATCTTTTCATGCATGTTTGTTCCCCCTTTTGAACCTAGGTGATAAAGTGAACGCCCTTGGTCGACCCAAGGGCATAAAAAAACACGCTGTGCGTGGGCATTTTTTATACTTGTTTATTTTTAGCTAAATCCAAATTCGCCTTAACCATGTCTTGGAGCACTACTGACACATTATCAATTGAACGACGACCAGATTGAACAAGATGAAAGAATACAGTTACAAAAGGTTTTTTATATTTTCATCCACTTGACTTACCTCCTTTGCATTAAGTACCAGTGACTCTAAAGGATTTCAATTGCTCGTAAATTATCACTTTTGCCCATAATCATCTGAATCAGTTTTACTATAGATTTTTTATTGTCCAAATCCGCTTGCCTCAGTACAGCATTTTGGGTCTGAACTTCCTCAATTTGTGCCTTCAATTAATCCAGTTCTGATAATTTTCTTGGATTCCTTAGTACCGGTATATCTTCAAATTCATGAGTTTCTGGATTATATTTTTTTCCTAAAACATCCCGTGAAGAAACAAGTATTGTATGTCCATGATCTGGGCTGGCTGCAGCTTCTAAAACAGCATAAATGCGATTATTTAAATCCGCATAAGCATATAACATGACCAAGCCTCCTAATTAAATTCAATCACTTCGAAACTAACATTATGACTAGCATTATCATAAATATTCGTAAGAGTAACCTTAACTTGATTAGAGCTAATCAAACTTAACATGGCAAGTAATCCATCATCAGTTGAGTAACCTTGTGCACCTAAATGAGACAACATGGTTTTACTTGAGTTAACTGGGTTAATATTGACAACAAGTTCTTTAACACCTGCTTCTAAAGATACAACTAACCTTTGTACACTTTTCACAGAACCAGCCTCCTTTATATTGTTTATAAGTTGTCTTAATTCATCGCCCATTGCCTTTACCGCACTCGGCGTAGCTGCCTGATCTGTAGCTGTGCTGCTGGTAGAGGTATTAAGCTGCACAATCCCTCTCGCCTGTGTTGATGCAGAAGGCAAATCTGATGCCGGATGACTATGCTGCTTTGGTGCTGCATATTGCTCTGTATACTTTTTGGCATTTCCCTCAGCTGCACTCCATGCCGCTTGTTTGGCTGCCGTAACGTGGAGATCTGTATTACTGGCATGGCTGTCTAACGCTTCCTTAGAAGCAACCCCGTTTCCAGCCGGATCCTTTTTAATATTTTCAACCTGTGCGGCCAATTCCTGATCGTTTGCGTAAAGAGTATCAATGGGGACATTCAGAACGTCCGCATGTCCCTGATCAGTAGTAACAAATCTGCGTGGTTGTTGTATACTCATACTTCTTCATCCTCCTTAATAAATGTCATCAATTTCGAATACAAATTCCATATCACTATCTTTCACTTTATTAGTCATTGTACGAACAGCTGTCAGCTTACCCGTCGAGTCTACCAGCGCAAGCTCATTAATCGTCTCACCCGCCAGTTCATTTTCTGCTAGTGAACAAATATAACGGATCGTCGCAGGCGCAATGAATTCAAAACTAGTAATTTCCTTTTGGATCAATTCCTTTTTCAAGGCCTGTTCTGCTCCGTCCAAAGGCAGTGGTTTCCCCGCTTGATCTACGCCTCCGCTACCAAACGCCATCTTTATCACTTTTGTCAGCGTTCCTCCCTCAGCGCGGGCACGTGCCATTTGTTCCCTTGCGTAAGCAGTTGTAACTGTCAGAACTTGTTCTGCCACACTTATCATCCTTTCTATTTTAAAAGTAAAAGCTAGTTTGTTTAAATTGAAATGACTTTCTCCGTTGAGCTTAACATCTGACTTCCATCCAGCTTCCTACTTCCATCTAACTTCCAATAATGGTTTCGAATTTTCACGTTGCCTTCCTGATGATGAATCACTTGATATTTGGTGACTAATTTCATACGGTTCACATAACGCATAGGTTCCTCTGTCCACCCAGACAAAGAGGCTATTCCGTTCAGTAACTCGACACCATCTAGATACCATGGCTTCCCACCAAAAAAGCGAACTCGCGAACGTAATCGAATACGAGAAACCATTAGATTCTCATGAAGAAATGCAAGCCTAGTTTTATTATTCATATAAAAAGCAAGATGAGCAGGCTTAATATCCTCGATAATCTTTTTGAAATCAATCATATTTTCGGGGATATGGTTTTCAAAGCTTATACCAAACTTATATTCCGTCGGATGAAACTCTACTTCCCCTTCCACACCAAAAGAGTTCATGATTTTCCGTATTAAATCGCCTGAAAATTTACCACTCCCACGGAGTTTCGACTCCACGACAGAACGTCGCTGTTCCAACGGCTTTTCCAAATTGATCGGGATACCTAACTCCATCTCCCAGCTTTCCAGCGCCCAAGTGGCGGTGCGAACAAAAAATTGGGCTAATGTATCATCCAAAGCAAGATATAGAACATCTAGTTCGCTACCCTTTACATCCATATCGACATGCATTACACGAGAGGTTTCATAATAGACTGGCAGATAGGAGAATAGCTCTTGTCCCCGCGAACTGAACATTCGATTTTTGAATTCTCCAGTTATATCTTGGATAACAGATTCCCTTTTTCCATTAATATCCATCCATACTCACCATCCCCAGCTCTGCCACCTGACCGGGCTGAATGTTTATAAAAGGTTTGCTTTGTCTGTACATTTTCCGCCTGGAGAAACCCATCAAAACTAAAAACACTCTTTCATACATGCTCACTCCTCCTTTGAGTTCAGGCATTTATGCTATATACTTATACCGTCTTCTTACGGAAAATTGAGCTATACCATTTAACCGTTTCTCGCTGTTCATTTGGAACATCGGTTGATGATGAATCTTCTACGTTGCCTGCTATTAGATCAGAACGCTTGGATAAAATAATCTTCATTACTTGTTCACGCTGTTCTTCGTTTAAAGCGTAGCTTCCCATAATCGTTGCTATATCGCCCTCACCCCGCTCATAGCGAGTGATGCAAGCATGAGCACAAATACGCATTTGAGCCTCTGTTAAAGCTGCCATGATTATGACTTCACCTCTTTTATAAAGATTGTTGTTACATATAGTCGTCAGTACACGTTATTTTCCTGTGTTACCAAGCACGAGTTGGGTCAACGTCACTTCGAGATCTGCAATCCGCTGCTTTAATTGATCTGTCTCACGCGGCTGTTGCTCTGCTTTTTGTGTCAGTTCCTTAATTGCTTCCTCACTCAATCCTTCACTCCAGAACGTCGTTGGGTCTCTTCGTTCTGGGGCCGTGAATGTCTGAGCAGAATATACAGGTTCGTCTCCACGTTTGTTTTCCGGCTTATTTCGCCATTCATCATGCTGCTTCTGAAATAAAACTTGGGATTCGTTGTTCAACTGATCAAAGGCTTTTTGTGCTTCCATCAGCTTTTGATTATATTCCGCTTCATAGGTCAGCCAACCTTGGATGTCAAAACGAGGATGGTATAGACCAGACGGCACTGGAATCCCTACTGTATAACCAGCAGGGATTCTTTCGGTCGCATCTTTGGTACTAGAGCTACTGCCAGCAAACTGATGAGTGTCTAGTTGCTGGTTTGTATCAGATAGCGTAGGCGAAGATGGAGTATAAAAAGGGACGATACCTGAAAAGGCATCGTCCACCAGCTCGTCCTCAAGATAGAGGCCGTTTGTATTTACTTTAGGAACTGCTTTCATGTGTTAGACCTCCTTATTATTCAGCTAGGAATGGCGGAAAAAGGAGACTCAACGAGGTGCTATCTTTTGCCCCTCCACCACCAAAACAAACTCTTCCATCTGGGAAAATATCAAACTGTACTAAAACAGGCCCATTGGCTCCGTAACCGTAAGATACTGGACCTTGTATACTTGTAGGTCTGTAACCTTGGGGCAGAGTGAACAATGTTAACCCTCCATTTGTCAAACCATTGACAACCAACCCTCTGATATGAACAAACCCGTTACTATCCTTCATTATTCCTACCGGACGACTTACAACCCATCCATTAAGCAACGTAGGCGTAAGCCATGCAGGATTATCTTTGTCAGCCTTCTTGTTCTCCAGCACCGACACACGCGCCGTGTTTTGCTGTACGCTGTCCACCAAGTCCGCAAGCAGAGTTTTTTCGTTGGCTGCGTAGGAACCTGTAAACGGTACGACTGGCGAACGGTCAAGCATAAGGTACGTGACGCTATAAGTCTGCTCTTTATCCGTATCAGCCGCATATAGAAGTTGAGCTAAAGCCCCCGCACTTGTAACCCACCCGTTGCTTTTAGACCACCTGTTGTCTAAAACATTGTTTTTAAATATCGCTAACATTCGAGTTGTGCGATTTTTAAGCAAGCGATAGCCGCTAAAGCTGGCATTATTTATATTTATCCTAGTACCGTATGAGGTTCCGGTTTCCGTATAAACGTCGACTAATTCACGCAACACAATCCCCGTACCTACTTCAACCTGATTGTCGCCCTCAACAAATGATAGTTGCCCCTCGGATACGATAGACTCTACTATAGGCGTTGCAAGTTGGTATACGAATTGGTATGGTGTCCATTTCGAATTTATTGTAGCATTGGTAGTCGGTAATACGTTTGTAAGCCCTCCGTATGATCCACTGTCGTTACGAAACCCCCACGCCTTAATTCCAGTACCATTGTACACACCTGAACCATCGTTTGACCCACCTGCGGAAGTATCAGAATTGTACATCTTCCAACCCATGAAATACGCCTTAATCTCGTCTAATGTAGGTGCGTAGCTGTCTCCCCATCCGCTGTCGGCAGCAGAAATAGAAATAGCAAAATTGCCAGCTGTGCCATCTATTGCCCATCTGTCTGCTGTTGTATCTTGCCCACCCCACAGCAGTATTTTACCGTCAAATTTCACGCCCACCCCGTTACCAACGTAAGCATAATTAATGCCATCTACTACAGGATAGAGGGCTTTAAAACCCGTTCCCGACACAATGTTATTCACTTTGGAGATTCTACTGCCATCAAGCGTTATCCCCTGCCATCGTTTGGACTTGAAATATTGCCCGTCACGCTCAAACACTGTATCCGCATTAGCTCCTGTAACTGGATCGGCGTACAAGTCTGTTTGCAACGCCAGCATGGAATCCTCGCGTGGTTTGAATGATTTGGCTGTGTTGCCAATGTTAAGCATAATGTCGGAAAAGGTTATTTCGTCAGTAGATGTCCCTAACAAACGGATCACTATACCATTTGAATCCGTGGGAACTGTGAATGTGTACGAGATACGTCCAATACCTGTTACATTACCGATAACTGCAGTCTCATTCTGTGTATTTACATGTATTTTACCCGTTGTCCCACTGGACTGAGCGGAAACAGTATAAATTTGCCCGGGAACTAGCGGGGAGATGGATGCTATCATTATATTCGAAGAAGAAACGACAACATTTTGACCGTCTTTAATAATAGGCGTTCCAACCTTAGTATCCCAAGAATAAAAAGAATGCGGGGCCAGGTTTTCTCCGTACCGAATCGCATACGGATTACGAACAGGCATTATGCTGTCCACATATGAATATTTGGTAACTACCTGTTCAGCGGTCATGCTGTCTAAGGCAGCATAATCTGAAGCGCTAATCTCATAAAGACGAATAGCGTCTGCATAAAAAGCTTGGCCAGTTGCTGTTGAAATTGATGTAACTTCCAAGTTCGTCGCAGTATCGTTTGTCGGTGCACATTTTGTATAGATTGTTACAAATCGACTCTGATCTTTGGACTGTTTGAGCGCCTTATTACCAGCTGTAGAAAAGTTTACATAGATATTATTTGAGGCATTGATGTTTTTAACATCAGCCAGGGCGACATAGTATCTTCCACCAGTAAGCTTTAATCCGGTACTATACACGTTATACACACCGGAGGCATTCTTTGCAGTAACCTTGATAGATCCCGTACCCTGCGCCTGATTAGATGTATCCACTGCAAGATCAGCTTCCCAACCTAAAAGGCTGTCAATTCGGTCACAAGAGCCTACCCGCCCCAACAAATTCACCAACGTACGTCCGCTTAGTCCCGTCAACGAAAATGGCGCGGCCTTTTCCGCATGAACAATCTGTACACCGGGTTCCAAAGTTACCGCCTTACGTTCCGTCGTATCCAGGCGCTTCTTAATCTCATTTACACTATCATTTACACCACCAGCAAATTCATCAACAGACCGCCAGTTTTGATCCAGATACTTTTCCAAATCAAAATACGTCGTTTTGGGTGATGTGCGATCAATTTGATTTAAACCAAGATTCGGTGTTTTTTCGCTTGCCATGTTATGCGCCACCTCCTAAATATCTATCCTGTGTTGTATGTTCATTTTCATAGAGGGTCATAGACTCCACTTCGGCAATGGTCAGGTAGCGTAATTTGTACTCCACCGCCATATGAGCGGGCTTGATCTCCTCAATGGCTGCTTTAAGATCCTCTACGTTGGGGGGAATCCCGATGGTATCTATAAATTTGACCGTAAATCCCCATTCGGCAGGATGAAAAGTAACCTCTACCGTGCCTCCGTCATACGCTTCAGCTACATTTTTAACAAGCCGGCCGGAAAAAGTCCCTGCCCCTCGCAGCTTCGATTCCACCACGGCACGCCGTTGATCCAATGGCTTCGCCAGGTCGGTTTCGATCCCCAGCTCCATTTCCCAGCGTTCCAACCCCCAGGTGGCAGTACGTACGAAAAACTGTCCCACCGTTGCATCCATTGCAAGATACAAGGCGTCCAATTCGCTTCCTTTAGCATCCATTTCAGAACACATCACACGTGAGGTTTCATAATAGGCAGGCAAATAGGAAAGCAGCTCGCGTCCCCGTTCGCTGCTCATTTGACCCATTGCATCTTCCGCTAGAGTTACTCGATTAACAAAAGTGTCACTACGGTTTGCACGTTTTCCCTCGTCTGAGTTATTCAAAAGCTCTTCAAAACTGTTCATTCCGCTGTTACTCACTGACGCTCACCGTCCCCAGCACGGCCACCTGACCTGATCCAATCTCAATATTCTGATTGCTCAGTCCATTGATTTTCAGTTCAGAGAAATCAATAATAATTGGAATGTCCAGCAGCACAGCGGAAATCCGGGTGTACCGTACCAACGGATCTGCCTTGTAAAAAGCAAGCTGCTTCAAATACGTCCGCACACCGCCTTCAATCAACTTTTTGATTTCATCCAGAGTGGACGGCTTCTCTTGGGTGCGCTGTACCTTAACCGAAATGTTTATTACTACTTCAGCCGCTGGCATGACCGTCACCACGGGGCCCGCTGGTGCCAGCCCTTCCCCTTGCCCATCCTGAGTCGGATCAATATACTTCTGCACCGCAGCCACGATATCCGGGCTGGCTGCTCGTTTATCCGTATCCAGCACATATAACCCCACTGTTCCTGGACCTTTCCAAAGCGGAACAACCTCCACGCCACCTACGCCAGCAATTTCATTCGCCCATTGGGTATACTGCGCCTTGTTACCACTTGTGCCCTGGTTCCGCACCTTGGCATAAAAACGCTCCAGCAACAGCTGGTCGCTCTCAACGTCTGTGCCGCTTTTGGTTTCCTCCGTATTGATCACGGAGGAAACCCCGCTAATCGGAGTCGCCATCACCTGGATGACACCTGCTGGAACATTGCCGCGGCGTCCAGGATTGATCGCCCGAATGATTGCTTCCCCTGTGCCCTGCTCATCCAGCGTGACCGAGGCCGTGGTCGCATACTCAATAGAGGCTTCTCCGGACACATCATCTGCCGGAGTCGCCACCAACGTTCCCGCTGGGATAGTTGTCCCCGCTGTGCCTGTGAACTTGACCTTCCCTGAGGCCGCAACGGCTTCCCGCCGTGTCACTCCATGTTCTGCTGTCCGCAAATCCAGCTCTGGCGAGCGAAAATCCGGGTTATCGCTGGCTGCTGTGCTGGCAAAGCCTCGACGCAGCAGCTCCTGCGCCCAGATTGCGGCTTCAGAAAGCATAAACGCTACTGGCGCCTGCGCATCCCAAATAAAAGAGCCCTCGGACTTATCGATGTCCGAAGGCACTTTTTCCAGCATTCGATTTAAAATTTCCTCTTCCGTCTGGTCTACCAAATATTCCGGCAAGTCTGCCATTAGATCACCACACTTTCCACAATTTCTGTTTCATCTCGTACGTTCGTAATCTGGCAGCTAAAATAGCATGCCTCACCTTCCCAGCGAAACGTAAACTGATCCACACTAGCCGTACGTGCATCCGCTAGCAACGCCTCTGTGACCATGCGTTTAATTTCACTTTCCTGCACACCGTGCCCATAGCTGCTGCCGATCAGCTCCTCCAGCTCACTTCCATAGTCAGGCGAATAGATCACATGCCGATAACGAGGAGTGCGAATCGCTTTTTCACACCACTGTACCCAGGCTTCTTTCTCACCTGTAGTCACGATTTTACGGCTAGGGCTCATAACAAACTCCCCTGCTTCAAAATCAAACCTCCAGCTTCGCCCAAATACTGCACGGTTATCCTCCAGCACATCTGGATCGGTCACATCTGCATCTGTCCAAATCATATCATCTGTTTCGGGAAATAAATTAGCCACGTCCATTCACCACCTTGCACACGACAACCACATCGTTACCGCTATTCACCCGCACCGCCAATACCCGATCCCCTGGCTTAAGTCCTTTGTTCAGGCTCAGATTTACATCCTCCAGCTCATCTTCCCCGATATAAAAGGAAGTTTTTAGCTCTTTGCCTTCCCAATTTTCTGATTCCACCGAGGTTGAGGTGCCTTTGTACATATGGCGCGGTACAGATAGCAGCCCCGGCAGCTCGGCGACCAGATAATCCTGGAGCTCATGTTTAAAATCGTCCAGCTTGAGTCCTGTGGAGGTGATAGTACCTAATACTGCACCTACTCCACTCAGTGCTTGCTTGGTATGTTTATGAAATGAGGATTGCAGCGCAGTGGCTAAATGCCCGTAGGGGTCCTTATTCAAGGTAAAACCTCCTTTTTACATCGTCATACGTTCCGAGCTCCAGCGACATACTGCCCGGGTTGCCCAATTCCCTGCTCACTGAAATCACCAGCAGCTTCATGGCCCCTAACATTACCGCGTCTCCTGCTCGAATCGTGTTCATATCTGGCGCATTTACCGATATCGTTTGTTGTATGCCTCTTAGCTTACTTTTGGCCAACTCGCGTGCCGCTGCACCCGACTTCACCTCGTCATCCTGCACGATTACCTGAAGGGTTCCATATTTGGCAATGTCCTTTTCTTCAAGTGCCATCACTTTGGAAGGAACCTCTTTGCCCGTCTCGCTTGCCGCTGTAGCCAGCACCTTCACTCTCGTGGCCGCACCTTCCAGCGTACGGGATTGTGTCGTATCGGTCACTCTTTCCAAAATGTACACATCTTTGTTCGTGCCCAGTTCATAAAGCTCCAAACCGGAAGTAACCATCCGTGGATGATACAGCTTGCCTCCCGCTTTTGCCGTTTCCCGCAGATCTCCCAGCATCATGGAGTAAATGGACTGTGTTCGGTATACAGCGCGCCCGAGCTGCTTTTTCGTGTCTGGCAATGAAGCGATTTTTAGTTTCCAGTCCCTCGCATACTTCTGAAAACGCTGGGTAGCTGTCTGCTTGGCAGGGAGCAAATATTCATCCTCGGACTTGTCCAAATATACGGTGCGATCATATATCGTCAGCGTCATACGTTTGAGCCCATTGTTCGAAGTTTCTACTTCCCAAATAACGGCTGGAGACAGCAACGGGACATAATCCTTTTTACCATAAGGAATCCCACTTACCCGAATCGACATCCCTGGAGAAATGGGCGGCATATCCGGCGTAACCACCAAATTGACCGTGCCCTGATAAGCGATTTGCTCCAGCGAATCCCTCAAATTAATGTTCTCTACGAGAGGTGATAAATCATATTTATCCTGTAAAATGACTTTGTAGCTCATGATAACACCAGCTTTTGACCCGGTTTAATAGAATTTGGATTTTGTCCAATGACCTTTTTGTTAAGCTGATAAATGCGACTCCATTGCGAGCTGTCCCCCAACTCCAGCTTGGCAATTTTGGACAAGGAATCTCCCGATTTAACCGTGTAAGTCTTCTTTTTTTCTTTCATATCCGTGCGAGGCTTTTTGTTCACTGTAGCAGACTTCGCCCCACTTCCGGCTTTTTTGGCCACTTTCATTTCACTCCAGGTTCGCAGTGACAAATCAAAATTCACATCCCCATATTCCCCGCCCCGAAAGGTTGAATTATGAGAAGCCACAATTACAGGTACATTCACGGCTGTCTCTGTAATGATAAAGCGTAGCGGGCTCTTGGATAACAAAAAGCCATTCAACGTGTTCATGGCCTCCTGCGGATCAGGGATATCTTCATATGTGCAATACGCTGGATTGTATTCTTTCGGAAAAAAAGAAGAGAAGGAGATTTCCTTCACCTTCTCTCCTTGCGGAAAATCAAACTCCCCGTAGGATAAGATCGTCGTTGTATCAAATCCTTTTTGTCGTGAAATCGTTACTTCCTCAGGATTTACTGGAAACTGAAACTTTTTCCCCTTACCATCCGTCAAACTAAACTCCATACTATTCACCTCCTACTCACACTAGGGTCCTCGCTGTCTTGTTGTTATCCATAGCTTGACGGAATCCTGCTACGAAGCGTTTGCCTACTTCTGAAGCCAAAGCATCAAAATTAACACGTTCACCAACAGCCACCTGAATTGCTCCTGTTGGCATATTCACTTGCATGTTTGCTTTATTTCTATTTGTATTCTTTACTGAATGAACTGCTGCTGTTCTGTGTCTATCATTTGCACGATATGTTCTAGAACTTGCAACTAAAGTCCGAGAATATTTATTCGGAGTACTTTTTTTAGCAGCAGTTTTCTCTGTGCTCTGAATAAGCTCCCAGTTCAATTTCTCTGGAGAATCCAAGATCATTTGAAGGAAATCGCTTGTTTTTGATGTTGCTTTTTTAACTTTTTCTTTAAAAGGGTCAGCATTTTTCTGAACAAAGTTATTCAATTTATTAGAAAAATTTTTAGTCCCTTCACTAATATTGTTGATTTTCTCCTTGACCCCTTCTGCCAACCCTGGAACATAACCTTTTAATCGATTACTCACACCATTAATCTTGTTTTCAAGTGCTCCCTTCATATTATTAGTCAAATCACTAGATAAAGGTATTCCTTTTGAGAGTTTCCCTGTTATATTCTCAACAATTCCGATAGCACTTTCACTTTTGTTCCCAATGAAATTGACAATTTTATTACTCCAAGAATCAATTGTTACAGGAGCAGTAGTCTTTATATTATTCGTTTTATTAGCCACTTCATTGTTAAAACCATTCATACTTTGTTTAAAATCTTTGGTAGTAGTATCAATGCCTTCATTTAAGGATTTAGTCCAGCCTTTAAGATGCGTTTTAGCATACCAGACTTTTTCCATAATTTTGCCCCCACCTATACCACCTAACCACTCTCCTGCTGCCCCAAGAACTAATGAGGCAATAGGAGCGATAACTGGTCCCACATAAGGAATAGCCACGGTAGCTCCACCTACACTTTTACCTACTATATTACCTATTTTTGAGCCAACAAATTCACCTATTAGTTTATACTTTTCTTCTCCAGTAGCATTGAGTATTTCAGAAGCATCATATACAACATCTGCAACAACAATGGCGCTTTTGGCTATTTTACCTGCACCCTTCAAACCTGTTTTTACCCAAGATGGCGCACCCGAGTACATAGAGGCTGCTCGTGTGTAAATAGTAGATGTTTTAATTCGATTTACTACATCGTCAATTTTAGTTTTAGCAGTTTGTAACCATGAAGGCATTGCAGCAACTTGTGACGGAGTAATGGCCTTGTAGGCTTTAATAGTTTTATTTAGTGATTCTACAGCATCATTCACCTTACTAAATTTCTTAATGAAAGCCATAGTATTCATAACAGGCTTTATTACAACTATCTTTTCTTTTTCAGTATTTTTAGTCGCAGAGCTCTGAGAAATTACAGATTTGCTGGGAGAATTAGATGTGCTAGTTTTTAAGGGCACGCCAGGAGCTGAGGACTTGTTAATGTTTACTTTGTTTTGTAAACCAAGTTGAGACGTGATCTTTTTTTGTAAATTAGTCAAATAATGGTTTATCCCATTAGAACTGCCCATCTTACTGTGACATGTTGATCTACATTTCGAGCAATCCTTAGAACAGGCACATTTAACAGCAATCTTAATTCCAGATAAATTTCGGGCCAGGCCATTTATTTTATATAAACGTGAAGTTAAATTACTCAACGCATTAGAAAGTCGCTTAACTGACTCCGTAGTTTGGTCAATAACTATCTTTTGTCTTTGGAAACTACTAAGCCCAAAATTTCTTGCCCTCTTCTGGATACTCTCAAAGTATCGATCCATAGCTTTTAATTCTTTATTAACTCTACTTAAACTTCTTATATCCAAGATATCATCCACACCTACACCTCCTTTAACTACTACATATTATCTGCTAGAGCATCTAGTTCTTCTTCAGCAAACGCCAGCAGCAGCATGCGCTCACCGCGGGGAAGCCGCCAAAAGTCTCCGGGACGGAGGTGGTGCCGGACCCACAAGTGATACAGCATCGTCGTCATTCCCCCGGAGCCGATTAGTTTTTTAGATCTGCAATCTCAACACCAAAACCGGACAGTTCCAGCACTTTATCCCCTACTGCGTCCAGTTCACCCGCCAGCAGCATACGACGGACAGATTGTTCGCCACCAGACAGCTTCAAGCGGCTTGTAATCCGAGGATCGCCCCAACCGTTAAGGGACAGGCCCTTCACTTCCAGCTTTCCGGTAGCTTCCGAAATCAACAAGGCGTTGAACGTTTCGGTATCTACTTTTTCATCTACGGCACCCTTCACGGTTCGACGAATCGTGCAACGTTCACGAATGCTATCTACCTTACTGGAGGTCAGACCGTGCAGCACAATTTTCATATCGAGGCGCTTGATACGAACTGTTTCTTCTGGAAGTTTTTCAGCGGCTTCAAACAGACTGTCCAAAATTTGTTCTTCTGTCATATTCTCATTCAAGCTCATAAGTCATTCTCCCTTATTGTTTATTTCAGAATTTCACAATTCTTATATACATTTGGGGAACGGAACACCTGACAACATCCCATTCCCCGTTAACCAATTTAGTTCGCTACAATCGGATCCAGTAGCTCATAGCCTTCAAAAGTGAAGGTCGTTTCTTCCTGTACTTCCTCGCCTGCTGTCCAGTTGGCTAGCTGGATTTTGTCAGCAGTGCAACGGATGAGACGAATACTTTCATGTCCAAAGGCTTCAGGATCATCCAGCTTCGTAATAATCTCAAAACGGTTAAAGCCACGACGAATCATATCGGACGTAACCTTGTAGCCACTCATCGTTCCTGTCCCTTTTTTGATACCGCGCTTATGCACCTTCCACTCATTACCGACGAGATTCAATTCGCGTTTTTCCATTTCCACGCTGGCTTCCAGCTTATTGATGTTCGTCTGCCACACCCCATCCACGTGCGCCTGACCAAACGTACCTAAAATAACTCTTGAAGCATCCAACATTTCTTTTTCCTCCTCAAAATAATTCATAATATAGTTCGAGATTTCACAAAATCCTCGTTGTTAAAATGCTATTGCAATCCTACTGATTGCCTGCGAAATGCTTATGAGCGTAAAATGCTTATTTATTGCACGTAAAATGTGCCGAACAGCTGCTCCATCACGTCGGTGAGCTTCACATTCCATTGCAGGAACACTTGGTCCGGCTCTGGTTTGATGACTGGCGCATCACCGTAGTAGGCTGGGTCAAGAATGACATCGTAGCCATCTGCCTCGATTACGTTGCTCAGGGACAGCTGTGCCAGGTATTCTTTGATCGCACCGATGAGTGCCAAACGGCCTTCTACTGTGTTGTTGATTTTGCCAATATAAGTTTCTTCGGCTGCACGCTGCAAGTCAGCGTTAATGGCATCCATAACACGGATGGAACGGATTTTCTTCCATGCGTTGTTTTGTCCGGCCGTCGGGTTCACCAAGCTGTTGATTCCACGCAGCGCTTTGACCTGACGACCGTCGAAGAACAGGAGGAAAACCCCGTTACGGACAGCCTGTTCCTGCTCGGAACGTGTCCAGCGACGGGTTACATCCTCAAAAGGCGTAACTGCATACGTTGCGGATTGGTTCAAACGTTGGCCTGCGATCAGTCCGGCTACATAGGCAGCCGTTTGGGCGGAGCTATAGTCTGTACCTGCCAGACGTACGCCTGTACCCACGTTCACGATGCCTTCATGATTGAGTGCCAAGGAACGTGCGGAAGCCAAGCTGACAGCTGTTTTGGACACATCATCTGCGGCAGAACCGCCGAATACAGCGATGACGCCTTTGCCTTCATTCCGGACACGTTTGATCCAGGCAGCAAAGCTTTGCAGCAACGCCAGATCGGCTGCATAATCCAGGGCCAGCACATTAAAATCCTGTCCTTCAAGTGCTTCCTGCATCGCGATGTAATCGGCATTAACCAGCTTGCTGTTGCCGCTATTGCCACCTGTCAGGTGTACGCCGCTAACATCCACCGGAATACCACCTTCGCCGACAACCTCAGCCTTCACCCATACGTTTTCGCTGTTCTCGTTCATCGCCTTGGCAATCGAAGCAGCCGTGCCGTCACTGCCTTTGTACGTACCGAGCAGCTTGGTTCCTTCATACAGGCGAACCTCACGAGCTTGCTCGTCGCCCAAAGTCGGCTGTACCGTTACGGCAAAACCATTACCGCGGCTACCTGTGTACAAAGCCTTCAAACGCAGCACATCGGTTGGGGTCCCGCCACCACTTTTTAGCGTTACAGACGCCTCAGCAGCCGTGTCATCTGCCAAGCGGTAAGCGAGCAGTTTTTTCGGACCTCCCAGTAAAGCCAGATACAACGTGGAATATGCTGTCGCACCATTCTCACTGTCACCGGAGAAGATTTGGCTAATAGCCGTTTCACTGCCAATCTCCACAAACTCACGTACAGGGCCCCAATTTGCTTTGACGGGTACAACGACCGTACCGCGCGATCCACCTTGAATCGCTGAAGCTGCTGCTGCCTGAAAATTCATATACAAACCCGGTAATACCGGTTTATTCGTGTTTTCCCATGTTCCGCCTGCCATAATTAATCCACCTTCGCTTTCATAAATTGTTCGATTTTAGTGTGTGCTTCTGCTACCGTAAACAGCTTGTCCTGTGTGCCAAAAAAGGCGCCTGCCAGCACTTCTTCTTTTACAGAAAACAATGATTCTGCGTGCTCCTTTAGTTCCTCCAGCGTGTAGCGTGGGTCACTTGCTTCCTGCCCTGCATTTAGCAGGCTCTTCTCATGGTTTTCCAAGGTCACTCGGACCACCTCATTTCAAAATAGGATGAATTTCCACTCTGCGAATCAACGCCGCTTCCTCAGCCGGACGCATACGCCGCTGTACCAGCATCAACCGAAGCTGACCGTCTAAAATGGCATCTGCCTGTAAATCGGCTGAAGCTTCAGCCATAGACATATAACGGCCCTTTTCCTGCTCTAGAGGAAGCTGGATTTGAGCGGCAAAGCCTTCAACCAGCGCGGAAGCTGCGTGGTTTTCCTCGGTGGTATCCGGGGCGATGATGTGCCCGATAAACCGTTTGCGGAGCTCATACATGGAAGCTCCCGCCATCCGGGTTTCACAGCCGCTCAGCCGCCATAATACCGCGTGGCTTCCCGGCTGAGCAGGCCATGCGTCGGCGTATACCGACCACGATTCGCCCAGTTGCTTCTGCGTCCAGTGGACCAGCGCTGCCAGCCACTCTTCCGGCTGTGCTGCACCAGGTGCTGGAATAGCCGAACCGCCTTCCGTTTCAGGCACATACACGCCAAAACGCAGCGTTCTATAGGCCTTACCCGTAACCGTGTCCAGCTTTTCTGCATCCCGCACGCCCAAATAATGTGCGGTAAAAGCTGACGTGTCCTCACCTTTGCCTGTCACCGGTGTCCGGTGCAGCCCGGCAATCAGGGCATTCGCCCATACATCCGCCTGCGCCAGCCCAGCTTGTCCTGCGTACAGCTTGATGCGGACAACCTGCCGATAACCGGCCCAGGAAGATTTCCAGATTTCCTCGCCCAGTGCCATAACCGCATACGGCTCCTCTGCCGTCTGCGAGGGTGGCTGAACATCGTATACACGCCCTTGCAGCGCTGGAATAATGTCAATGAGCTTTTGCTTAAAAGCCTGTCTCATCCTGTGGCATGCCACCCTTGCGTATCTTGTGCTCGCATGTTGTAACTGTTTAGCCAGGCTTTTTTCCACTTCCATGTTCTCATCCGGCGCAGCCTTGTACTCATGCTTTGCAGCATCCCTTGCTTAGGCAACACGACTCCTCCTTTCTATACATCGAATTCCCGGGAAGTGACAAAGACGATCACCGCATGAAAAAACCGGCCCTATTGGCCGGCAAACGTTTGACTGTGTGTGTCTTCGGTATGTCCTCTTGTCTTGATTCCCGATGATATAATCTTACACCCTAATAACGAATGCGCTGCCGGGGAAATGGACGATAAAAGCAGAGACTAGGGATGAAGTTAGGTGGTATTTCGCGAACACTTGTTCCTATCATTAAAACACGCTTAATCTCATTGTTGATACTGCCGAATCCACGTTTGAAGTATACTCTTGCTTACGCCTATGCTCTTCGTACGCTTCCTTGTCCCTCTTTCCCTTCCAGATACCTTTTTACAGCAAGTATTTTATGTTGTGCTGTTAATTTGGCCATTAAAAAAACTGCACCTCCAGCTGTTAGTTATGTCTAACAATTGGGGTGCAGTTCATAAAAGGGCGGTTATTTTATTATTCAGTTTAATGAATTATAAATATTTTCAGTATATCTAGTGATGGCTTCATCGTAATCTGGATACTCATATTTCAAACTGCTGGCCACAGCCTTAGCGTATGTTCTAAACAATGCATAGCAAGTAAGTAAAGACTGCCACATTTCGCGATAGCCGTTCTCAGAGTAAGTAGATAGTAGGCTTTCCCAATCTTCATTAGGAAGATACTGATTTATAAATTTATAGTTTTTTCCTACACTAAAGGTGTATCCTTGCTCTGATCCAATCTTCCAAGCCATCATGCGCAGCAAATTAGGTCGTGCAATCTCGTTTAAATGGTCGATAGCAAACAGGATTTCCTTTCTCGCCAATCCTTTTACGATATAAGTCGAAACCATCCAAAACTCATTACAGCAATCATCAAATTCCCTTGCCGTCGGCTTTTTAATCCAATATTGACAATCGTTTGCGATCACTTCCTCTTGGATCAGTGCATCCTTATCAAGCAAAACCTCTACTAAACCATCGCTATTCGTAAAATAATCCTCTACCTCGTTCATGGGGATCAGTGTCAGATCTAATTTGTTCCCATCGTCAAAAAGAATGATATATGAAAACCAGTTGCCTAGCTCTGATGGAAAAAGCTCCATATCCTCGGGTTTTTGCATCATAAGCCTATTTCCAAAAACGTGAAGCCATTGATCACTCTCCCTGAAAGAATCCATATCTGTTACAAAGTAAGAAATATCATAATCTTGAAATGAATCGGGAGGAATATTGAAGTTTGTACGCGATCCTTCCAGCGTGACCAAGCGTATTCTTTCATCGTTCATAGCAAACTTTACAAGCATATCCAGCATTTCTTGTTCACTTCTCAATGCATCCTTCCTCCGTTCCCATCTTAATTACGAACCTATGCTTCTTATTCGCCGTTGTGGTACATACTCCTTGCTATCTAGGTTAATAGAGCAACAGGCTGTGACCCCTACGCATTTACTGAACCCAGTCTTCGATCCACGTTCTTCTGCAGGCCCGCCAGATTCAAAACACCTTGATCTGCCAGCGCTAACGCCATTTTGTAAAAAGCACGCGTACGAAGCTTCGTATACGTATCCTTGCTGACTGGTGGGTCCAACACATAATTGTAGACCTTGTAATCGAACACATCGTCATCCTTTAAATAACGCTCACGGATAAGCAGCTGTTCACGTTCATTCAAGCGGCTCACTACCGCATCCACCATTTGGCAATAGGCCAAGCGGGCGGCAGGAGCATCTACATTATATACGGCAGTCCGGGCCGTTGGGTCGCTTGTCACATTCGTGGGTCCGTTCGGGCGATCCGTATAGCCAGCAGTGATAAAACTTTCCCGGTCCATAAAGGTTATTGTTTTATATATCCGGTATTTCTCAAACACACCCTCCAATGCATTCTGCGTTTTGCGACGGTCTAATTCGGGTAAGTTATTTCTCATAAAAAGCAACACTCCTTATATTATGCCTTTTGACAATGATGTATTTTTAAAATAGAATAACGCATTTGTTTACATTGTGTTCCCCTTTTGTTCGCATCTTGAGTATAACATAACATTATTTAGGATAGGTATCCATCGTGAAAAAAAGCAATATAGCCCCAAAAACAGGATATTCGCTCTATTTTTCTATGCCTTTTGGCATATTACGTGCTTTTACTATTTGCCTAATGGTATAATAAAGCTAAACCTATGATTCTAATGCAGAAAGGAGCTCCATTGTGGAACAGCCAGCATTCGGAACTTACTTAAAACAGCAGCGTGAGCACAAGCAATTGAGCATCAACCAATTGGCAGATGCCGCAGGTATTAGTAATTCACAAATTTCTCGCATCGAAAATGGACTCCGCGGCGTTCCCAAACCCTCCACCCTCCGTAAAATAGCGGACGCACTCAGCGTACCCTATACTGAAATGATGAAGGCGGCTGGATATTGGACCGACGATGATTCAATCGAGCAAAATCCGCATGAACTTTATCGTTCTACTGTGCCGGAATGGGCAACTCCCAAAGACCGCCGGGATTTTAAAAAAATGCTGGAGGAAGACGACGAATTAATGTTTGATGGCATTCCACTGGATGAAAAAGACCGTCAACGGATCAAGGACGTACTGACAGGCCTGTTCTGGGAAGCCAAGCAAATGAACAAACATAAAAAGCCCGCCGACCCCGGTGCGAGCAAAGATCAGGGATAGTAGGTGAACGCATGAACGAACTCATTCACAAACTTGTCCGAAAATACCGTACCAATTGCCCTTTCGATATCGCGAAAGCCCTAGGCATCCATATCCGCTACTGCGATCTGGGCTCCACAACCAAAGGGTTGTATTATCACAAGCTACGCAGGAGATTTATCGTCATTCACAATGGACTTACACCAGAATGGGAACGTTTTGTCTGTGCGCATGAATTGGGCCATGATCGACTGCATAAAGGGATTAGCCGCTTTTTTATGGAAGAGCATTCCTACTTTTCCCCCGGCAAATTTGAACAGCAGGCCAATCGCTTTGCCGTACTGTTGCTGAGTGAAGGGAATCCGCCGCTGGCTGACGAAACATTGGATCACTATTTACCGCGGATCGGGCTGCCTAAAGAGACCGCCCTTTTTTTTGACTACAAAACAGAACGTTAGTTCTCATCCTATGAGTTCATGTTCATTTTATTACTCCTCTATAATAGTAGGTAATTTGACGATAGCTTTAACAACCGATTGATCAAAAAAATGTAGTGCTTTGATATAAAATAGAAGTTATTTTTACAATCATCTGATAAAATGTGGACGTAAGCGGTTTCTCTATTTCATTCATTTTATGGGAGGTTGAAGGAACAACATGAACTCATGGAAAAAACTCTCGTCGATCTTGACGACCGCCGCGCTTCTGTTCGCATGTCTCGGCACCGCAGCAGCGGACCCAGCTACCAATACGGGGACAGCGGGAACGGGGACAACAACGACTTCAGTCAGCGGCAAACACATCACCATCCTACATACGAATGATACCCATGCTCACGTGGTGGCCAATGACAAGGAAATGGGCTTCGCCAAGCTGGCAGGAATCATCGACCAATACCGCGCTGCTAATCCCAATACTTTGCTGCTGGATGACGGGGATACCGTTCATGGAACGACCTTTGCTACCCTGGTTAACGGTGAGAGTATTGTGAAAGTAATTAACAAGCTGCGCTATGATGCAATGGTTCCGGGGAACCATGAGTTTAATTACGGCTGGAAGCATCTGGTTGAATTGAGCAAGGAGATTCAGTTCCCTGTGCTGAGCGCCAACATTAAGCAAACGGACGGGACACGTTTGTTCCAACCGTATACTATTAAAGAAGTCGATGGCGTTAAAATCGGCATTATCGGTCTGACTACGCCTGAAACGGCATATAAAACCAACCCTAAAAATGTGGAAGGCATTCAGTTCACTGACCCTGCGGCTGAAGCCAAGGCGGCCGTAGACGAAATTCGCAGCAAAGTAGATGTCGTCGTGGCTCTGGGTCATCTGGGACAAGATGCATCCAGCAAAGATACCAGCCTCAAGGTCGTCAAGGAAGTGCCCGGCATTGATATTTTCATCGACGGACACAGCCATACCGTACTCGAAAAAGGCCTGATCGGTGATAACGGCACGTTGATCGCTAGTGCAGGTGAATACACCAAGTATCTGGGTGTGGTGGATCTATGGGTAGACGGCGGTAAGGTTGTCCAAAAGCAAGCGAAACTGATCGATTCAACTCAAGCTGCCGACGTTCAGCCGAATGCTGAAATTGCTGCATTAATCTCCTCCATTCAGAAAGATCAAGAACCTATTCTTAAAGAGGTGGTAGCACAAACGAGTGTAAATCTGGAAGGAGCGCGCGAAAAGGTGCGTGCGGGTGAAACCAATCTTGGCGACTTGCTTACCGATGCTATGCGTGACGTTTCGGGGGCAGATGTGGCTTTAACGAACGGGGGCGGTATCCGCGCTTCCATCAAAGCAGGTACGGTTACCAAGGGAGACATCATCACTGTATTGCCTTTCGGCAACCAAATTGTTACCTTGAAAGTAAAGGGCTCTGACCTTCAGGCCGCACTGGAAAATGGCACAGCCGCCTACCCGGAACCAAGCGGGGGTTTCCCACAGGTGTCCGGTATCTCGTTCAAAATAGACACCTCAGCAGCCAAAGGCAGCCGTGTTCACTCCATCCTGATCGGTGGAAAGGCCCTTGATCCCGAGGCAACCTATACACTGGCTACCAATGATTTTACTGCCGTAGGCGGTGACCAATATACGATGTTCGCTAAATATTCACAAGCAGGTATGTTCGGATCGCTGGATGAAGCGTTAATCCGCTATATGCAAAAGGGCGGCTCTACCAGCCTGCACGCACAAGCAGACAGCCGTATTCAAGAAGCCAAGGCAGATGGAAAAGCTACTGTCCCTGCTACGCAAACTGTACCGTCTGCTCCAGCCGCGACACCGGCACCTCAGCAGGAGAAACCACAATCCGATTCCACAGCGGCTGTAAAACCAGCACCTGCGAAATCGGCACCTGCAAAGCCTAAAACCGCCAAGCCACAGCAGGCATCGGCTGCTGCACAAGCTGCAAATAGCCATGTATATGTTGTAAAATCCGGGGATACACTGTATGCCATTTCTCGCAAACACGGTACCACCTGGCAACAGCTTCAGCAGTTGAATAAATTGAAAAATCCTCACCGTATTTATCCAGGACAAAAGTTAGACCTCCCGGCCTAACTCCATAGCTAGTATAAGCAACATTCGAAATCCAAGTGATTTTGGATGCTGCTGTATGTCAGGGAGTTTATAGATATGCGATAGTCCAAGCCCATTTGGACATCGCATATTTTTTTTGAAAGCAAGCCTTTTAACCGCTGACAAGTTGTGAAGCGAGAGGTATGATGGAGAAGAGTCATTCGGGCAGAAAACATTTATCCTGTTATCCGTCGGGATCAGTTATGTGTGGAAGGAGTTCATTAAATGCAATACATTATTTATGATCTTGAATTTACTGTTAGCCGTAACGCCAGATATTCCTCTGAAATCATTGATATCGGTGCCGTCAAGGTTATTCAGGGAGACGATGGCCTATTCGTTGCAGATACATTTCACAGTTTTGTAAGACCATCGAATCGGCCTGTGCTCTCTACAGATACCGTTCAATTCACGGGTATTACTCAACGAGACATTGATGCTGCTCCACTCTTTCCTGAAGCCGTGAAGCAATTTATTGCCTGGCTCGGTACGGATTCGCCTTATTATTTATGCGCATGGGGTCCGGATGACCGTCAGAAGCTGGTGTCCCATTGTCGTACCCATCATGTAGATCTCGGCTGGATTCATAATACAAATGATATACAGAAGCAAATTTCCCGTCTGTTTAGTTCCAATGGAAAGTATCGTCAATTGAGCTTGTCTCAGGCGTTGGAATTGTGCAACATTGACTTTGACGGTCAACAGCATCGGGCATTGGATGATGCTGTGAACACCGCTCAGGTTTTCATGCACCATTTTGATCGTATTACTTTAGTTCATAATGCTGCTGACGATGAGGAAAGCCGCGGCTCGAAGCTCGTCTACTCTTCACCAGAAGAAGAACAGGAACAGTACAGTCCCTTCGGCAATCTCGCCAACCTGTTTAAGGACCGTTAAGCAGATAGCTCCCCGGCCCGTTCCGGGGTATCCCCCCCTGTTATTCCTGATTTCCTGCCTTTTTGTCGAAATAAAACGCCCCCCAGGTTCGCAGCATTTCTTGCATACGTTTGCGGTAACGTAAAGGTTCCAGAATTTCAGCCTCAGCTCCATAAGATGTGAGCCAATCCAGAAACTCACGGTCATGATTGACCGTCACCTCAAATAACAAGCTACCATCCGGCAAGTCCTTGAGAAGAGGCTTGATGAACAGTTCCTCTTCTTTAACCCGATATACAGAATTGGCGGAAAAACGTACCACAAACCGAATATTCTGGTTTCCTTTGGTCACCGACCAGGTACCTTTAAAAAACATTTCCATTTCAGATGTATTTTTTTGAAACGTATACGGCAAAATCCTCATATTCCGAAAGCGGCTGATCCGAAAGGTTCTCATAGCGGATTGCTTATGACAAAAACCAAGCATATAGAACCGCCGGTCTTGAGGAACCAAACAATAAGGATCTACTTGCACCAATGATACATCTTCATTTTGAGGCGAGCTATACTCCGCTTCAATTGTCTGCTGCGTAAGACTCGCCAAAACAATCAGCCTGAGCAGATAGGGCTGGTTTTCCCGATCAAGTGTCGAGCCGAGCCGGATGATATTTTTCATTTCCTGCGCGAAGCTCGTCTGGTCCATCTTTTTTTTCTGACTAGAGGCCATCACTTTCTCATAAGCACTTTCAAAAGCTGGCGGTAAGAGAGGCTTGATCGTTTCCATAATCTCTCCCAGCTTGGTAAAAGCCTCTGCCTCTTCTTCTGTCCAATTTAGAGGATACAAAGCAAAATTGCTAATAAAGATGTACCCCTTGCCATGCCCCATATTCGCGATCGGAATATGCATGGCGCTTAGCGCCTCCATATCTCGGTATATGGTACGTTCTGATGTTTCACAACGTTCGGCAAGCTCTCTTGCCAATATCCCCGGATTTGCTTGAACAATAGTAATAATCCGCATTAAACGTATCAACCGATCAGTCAAGGAAGTCTCTCCTTTACAAAAAGATAGTAAATTAGACTGACTAATTTGCACAAATAAACTAGCATAATTATCTATCTCAACCTATCATTCTCCGTAAAATGAACATCTCCTATCGATATTTCCTTATTAAAAAAGACCTTAGAACTATACGCTTTAAACGACACAAAAGACCCACTCCATTTATTGCGTATGGACAAAAGTAACTCGGCTTCCTTCAGATAATCCATGTCTTCGCTTCTGGCTGCACATATAAGCAATTCATCTGCTTGTCTCGTAAGGATGAACGCCCCTCGGTCAGGTTCCCCTTTCTCGTACATACGCAACGCCTTTTTCACAATTGGGGACGTCTCATTCAGCTTTATGTATTTTTCCACCTTCGGGTTGGATGGCATGCTCAGCAAACCAAGATGATGCGTGTAATGGATATAGAGCTGATCTGTCCGGATCAGCGTCCGCTTTTCCTGCGATGGCTTGCGCCAGCTCCACTCGATCATTCCAATCGTATGTCTTCCGGACGCGTGAGCCGGGATAGAAAACGTCAAAATAGCTTGTCTATATTTTCCCCGCCGCACATCCCCACAGTGAACAAACATGCAATCATCGTTTTCTGATTGTTTAAATCCAAGTCTGACCCCTTCAGCTTTTAATAAATTCACCCCGTTTTCTGGATTGAACTGAAGTTGAAGGTCACATCCCGCTGCCTTCGGTATTAGGTTCCCTTTTCTTTTACGTATAGCTCCATAGCCCCATTCTATCAGTAGATTTACTTGTTTGGACCCACTCGCAGATATAGACTCTTTGTCCCATGTATACGTTACATTGAGCATTGACTTCACCACTGGTAAATTCCCCCTAAAAGAACATGTAACTCTAAATTAACAGTGTTATCTGACACTATATTGTCAGGGAACATATGTTTGATTGTGAAAATTATACATGGTAATCTTTATGAAAGGGGACCTAATTCGCGAAATAACATTTTAATCCTTTCCAATTGCATAAATACGCAAAAATAGCCCGGCGTATGCCGGGCTACATGATAGTCTACTTCATATATTTCAACTTATGAAATTGAGGTTTCTGTTAAAGAAATATTCGTCTTTGTGCAAACATCGGATATAGGAGCAAAAGTAGTGCTGTCCACAATGAGCTCCTTTGATAATGGTTTTCCATTGACAGTAATTTTTAAAATGGTATAGTTTTGTTCTCTTTCTTTCATTTTTCAAAATCTCCTTTTATATCCATTTTTCATATATTTCAATTCATTCATATTCCTATCCAAGCCCTGATCAGGTGCGGATTATTCTTGACTCGTTTGCTGGGAAAAATGCCGGAATGTTGCCGCTTCCTTGATATACCCGTTTTAGGGTACACTTAAACTAATATATCGAGTTCTTTTGATCATTTTTTCCCGTCTTTGTCGTCAGTATATTCTAAAATCTGCACCCAAACCATGATATTGTACGTAACCATGTGATGTGGGTAATGATCTATATCATCTAACATCCTGGTTTATCAAAAGGGGGACATCTCTTGGCACGAGCAACTTGTCACTTTGCCTTATACCGCCGCATTATCTGCGCTGCTATAGCGCTTTTGTTTATTTTTGGAGTCACCCGTGTACCCGAAGTTCATGCTGCTTATTGGGATGATGTATATCAAGGCTTTGAGCAGTTTTCACGCCTGCCCGGCGATGTGTACCAGCTCAAGGAAAGCTATCGCCAAACCCAGGAAGATCTGGAAAAGGCCCGTTCCAGCATTGAAACCTATCAGAAGCAAAACGCCCAACTGCTGGAGCAAAACCGCAAGCTGAATGACACCGTTACAGAACTAAAAAATCTTCAAGCCCAGCGCGATCAGGCTTCACACCGAAATAAAATGCTTATCATCACGGCTATCATTCTGCTGGCTGGTTATTTTATCGGTATCCGACTATTGCGTTACGGGATGCGTCGACGTTCGGGAAGATACTAACGCCTGAAAGGATGAAAGGTCTGCATGGACATACAAGCAGGACAACACCATGATGAAAATGTCGGTTCGGTCATAACGCTCGATCTGGCTGAAGGAGAGAAGCTGCATGTTCTGCATCCGCAGCAAATCATCGCATATCGCGGACCCAGTTCAGGCCGCAGTGATAAGCTGATGAATATTAAAGGCATGTATCGCAAGCACAAACTGATTCAGGCCGATTTCACAGGGGCTTGTCGGCTAATTGCCGCCCTTCCTCCTGGCTTTAGTCTGAAGATGATCAAGCTTGAAGGAAGCGATGATCTCTTATACGATTTTCGCAACCTGTTCTGGTACAGCTCCGGCATCCAGATGCGTACCAAGCTGTTAAGCATGAAAAACATGCTGTTTAGCCGTGATGTCATTAAAATGAAATTTGACGGGACAGGTCACATCGGTATTTTGACACAGGGATTGGTATGTCAAGAACAGCTTCATCCGTCAGAGCCGATCTATGTCGATGCAAGCAGCGTCATAGCCTATCCCGAAAATGCCAAGCTGGAGTTAACCGTATACGGTAACCATCTGGCCAGCCAGCATATGAACTATCAGTTTAAAATGACGGGACACGGTACCGTACTATTTCATGCAGGTGAGCATCATCGGCGGCTCCAGCAGGATATGAACGACGATGGTGTGATCAAACGATTTTTAAGGGAAGTCATTCCATTTGGTGGAGTGTTTATCAAATAGCCCTGCCATGCTATAATGGCAATGCTATCAATGAAGCGGTCTGTCCTCGTGACAGATGCTAATGAAGAAAATCCATGCTTAGCGCATGGGAGAGGTTCGCGAACTCCCTCTATAAAAAACTAACGATGCTTTGTCCTCCGCATTGAAAAATGAATTTGCGGGGCAAGGCCTGTTTTTTGTTGAAGCCGGTTCAAGAACTCTCTTTCTTCCAAGTGACAAGACGCTGTGTCTTACACCATTCCAAGAAGATCGAGAGGTTTTTTTATGTTTGCAAACGAAAAAGCAGTCGTCGTATTCAGCGGCGGCCAAGACAGCACAACCTGTTTATTTTGGGCAAAAAAACATTTTGCCGAAGTAGAAACTGTGACGTTCGATTACGGTCAACGCCACAAGCAGGAAATCGAAGTTGCCGCCGGAATTGCCAAAGAGCTAGGTGTTCCGCAAACGGTACTGGATATGAGCCTGCTCAACCAACTTGCCCCGAATGCCCTCACACGCACCGACATTGACATTACTCAAGAGGAAGGCGAACTGCCTAGCACATTTGTAGACGGTCGCAACCTATTGTTCCTGAGCTTTGCAGCAGTTCTCGCCAAGCAAAAAGGAGCGCGCCACATCATTACAGGCGTATGCGAGACAGATTTCAGCGGCTATCCCGATTGCCGGGATTCCTTCATTAAATCGCTGAACGTTACACTGAACCTTTCAATGGACTATCCCTTTGTGATTCATACCCCGCTTATGTGGTTGAATAAGGCCGAAACCTGGCAAATGGCCGATGAGCTGAAGGCTTTTGAATTTGTAAGAACCCGTACATTAACATGCTATAACGGCATCATTGGCGATGGCTGTGGCGAATGTCCTGCCTGCAATCTCCGCCGTGCCGGACTGGAGCAGTATCTCGCGGTTCGCGGCGCTTCATCCCAAGGAGTTGAAGGCCATGCGTGAGCCAGGTACCTTTCGTATTGTCGACAAGCTCCAGCAGTTCGGAACAGACATTGAGCGCTCTCAGCTGCGGTATCACCGCAAACGTGTACTCGTCAGCAAACAGTTTACGTTCGATGCAGCACACCATTTGCACTGTTATGAAGGCAAATGCAAAAACCTGCATGGACACACCTATGTCGTCGTATTCGGCATAAGCGGTATACCGGGAGAAACAGGGCTGACGCTGGATTTTGGCGATATCAAAACGATCTGGAAAGAGCGAATTGAACCTTTTCTGGATCACCGTTACTTGAATGAGACACTTCCTCCCATGAATACAACGGCGGAAAATATGGTCGTCTGGATCTTTGAACAAATGGAGTCAGCCTTGACCTCGGATGCATACTGCAATCGTGTTGAAGGGGGACGTACCGAGTTTGTACGGCTGTTCGAGACACCTACCAGCTATGCCGAGTTCCGACGGGAGTGGATGTTCGATGAGTAATACTGTAACTGCTAATACTGTAACTACTAATACCGTAAATGCTCGCCAACCTATGACTACACCCGACAAGGCTAAAGCAGCCCTTATTCCTGTACTGGAGGTGTTTGGTCCCACCGTTCAGGGCGAAGGGATGGTCATTGGTCGTAAAACGATGTTTGTGCGTACCGCAGGCTGTGATTACCATTGCTCATGGTGTGACTCCGCTTTTACCTGGGATGGCAGCGCCAAAGATCAAATTCGCCGTCTGAGTGCCACTGAGATATGGCAGGAACTACAGTCCATCGGCGGCGAACGGTTCTCGCATGTGACCCTTTCCGGAGGTAATCCTGCCCTGCTGCCACAGCTCGGGATGCTAGTTACCCTGCTACGCAGTCAAGGCATGGCCATCGCCGTCGAAACCCAAGGTTCCCGCTGGCAGGAATGGCTGTACGATATCGATGAGGTGACCTTGTCCCCGAAGCCACCCAGCTCTGGCATGACGACCAACTGGGACGTGCTGGATGATATCGTAGCCCGTCTGTCAAACCAAAAGATAGCTGGAGCGTCCAAGTCTGCGACAAACGTCTCAATCCCAACGTGCAGCAAGCAATCGGAGGATGAATCAGTCAGACTCTACACTGGAGTATGCAGCCTGAAGGTCGTGATCTTCGATGACACAGATCTTGCCTATGCCCGCACCATTCACGAGCGCTATCCACACGTACCGTTGTTCCTCCAGACGGGTAATCCCGATGTGAACACGGAGAATACTGGACAGATCGCTGAGTCTCTTTTACATCGTTATGAATGGCTTATCGACCGAGTTATGGACGATACCCGGCTCAACGATGTAAGAGTCCTCCCGCAGCTCCACACCCTCGTATGGGGCAACAAACGCGGCGTATAACATGCATATATAATATATTCCATATAAGCTGTATGTGATACACAAGATACACCAAATTAGTCGAGTACACCCTCGACACCTCAAAGCTATAAAACAAGAGAAACCCTCGTCCGTGAGGACGGAGTTTCTCCATAAAATAACGCTCTTTAAATATAAGGAGCGAAATCTCACTTCTGCCCAACCGACAGGTAAACGAGCAGGGATTTTATGGTGATGACGGCGGTCGGCAGCGGAGCGGAGGATTTGAAGCTGGAGAAGCGATAGCGTTCGCCTTTGAAATGGGATTCTAACCTATGCATCTTTTAAATGATCAGCAAGAATCCCATTTCAACAGCGATCGGAAGCTCAAATCCTTCGCGGAGCGACCTCTTCACCACCATAACTCCCTACCTTTTTACCACTAAACCAACTTTAAGGAGCCTCACTCAATATGACCGGAAGAAAACCCGAAGAAATGACCGACGTTACCCTGCTTGGTAACCAAGGCACACAATACACTTTTGCTTATGATCCTGCCATTCTCGAAAGCTTTGATAATAAACACCCGTACCGGGATTATTTTGTGAAGTTTAATTGCCCGGAGTTCACCAGCCTGTGCCCGATTACAGGACAGCCTGATTTTGCAACCATCTACATCAGCTATATTCCTGATATTAAAATGGTTGAAAGCAAGTCCCTTAAGCTGTACCTGTTCAGCTTCCGCAATCACGGTGATTTTCACGAGGACTGCGTCAATATCATCATGAATGACCTGATCAAGCTGATGGACCCGCGTTATATCGAAGTGTGGGGCAAGTTCACGCCACGCGGCGGCATTTCCATTGACCCCTATACAAACTATGGCAAGCCGGGAACCAAGTATGAGCAAATGGCCGAGCATCGCATGATGAATCATGATATGTACCCGGAGACCGTAGATAACCGATAAGCTCGTAGTTCTTCTGACCCAGTGTAAAAATACCAAGGGGCTACCCTGTAAAAGTCTTAAAACGACTCAGGGACAGCCCCTTGATATTTATGAAAAGGAGGATCGCTTATCTATGCATAAAATTGTAGGTTTGGAATTGGGCAAAAATGGACTTTAGAGCATGAACTCAAGATGCCGGTCGTACTTGTGCCGTCTACATACTCAGATCAAATTTTGATTTTTTATATTCATAAGGGGTTTTGCCCATAACTTCCTTAAAAGCTTTTCTAAATGATTTTTCATTTGGAAAGCCAGCCTCGTAAGAAATTTCTGTAAGTGGCTTATTCGTTGTTTCCAATAAGTCAATTGCCTTTTCCAAACAAAGAACTTGCTTGTACTCCGTAAACGTCTGACCTGTATATTCATGAAACATTCTCGACAAATAGGCCTCCGAATAGCCGCAGATTCGAGCTGTTTTCGCCAGGCTAATATTTTCAGCATAATGCTCTTTAATAAAATCCATAATGGTCTTTATCTTTTGCTGCTTTTCACTAAATATTTCTGGCTGTAAGTCTGCGGCCTGACTAAAATGATTAACAAGCAAATACTTAAGTTCAATAATTCGGCTTTGCTCTAAAATATAGTCATATTTGCCTTTGGAAACATGCAGGTTATATATATCCATAAACAACTCTCTTAATTTAGAAAGTATAGTATGTTCAACTTCTCGCTCTTGCGTGTTTAATTGGATGAATACTTGTTCATTGGCAAAAAAGGTAGCTGGAAATTGCAGTACAACGACTTGGTTTTCCGTAATACTTTGGGTGGAGTGCGGTACATTGCTATTAATAAACAGTGCATCCTTTTCCTTCAAAATGGTTATCTTTCCTTCATGCCACACCTTCAGACTTCCACTTGTACAATAGATTAATTCCATATTGCTGTGAAAATGCATCGGGATGACTCTTTCTGTATCTGTCGATTGAAACATAAAGAGGTTAATCATTTTTCTTCTGTCTATTTCGATATGTTCATAAATTTTTTTCATACGACACCTCAGTAGCTAGCTATGAGTAATCAACAGTATATTCAGTCACATACTCTAATACTCATACTATACCGATAGTAAAATGCCTACACAAGCTGAAATCTACTTAGTCGCTAACACAAAAAAAGGCAGTTCTTCTCGCAAACGGAGTCTTGAACAGCCTTTTCTTGCCTGCTTGTAGCTCTACAGGTGAAAGATACTCATATCGTTTTAAGGATTGATTATGACATCACATTCCTGTAGCTGATAAATCTCAATTTTCCCTTCATTGTCTCCTGCTTTAAGTACCACAGTGCGTTGTTCCGCATCCTCCAGGAAATACCGCAGAGTAAATACTTCCTCGCCTTCGTTCAGAAAAATCTCCAGACTTGAGCTTTCTATAAATATTTGCATGTCTGCAAGTTGATTGGCTAACGTTGCTTTTCTGTACTCCCTCTGGTTGGTCAACCAGTTTGTTCTCCATAAGGTTATACTGTTTTCTGCCGAATCATAGTTAATTTCCACAGCATTTCTTATGATCATTTTGAAGTTTTCTGTAAGCTTCGAAAAATGAACAATGCATTCCACCTGCAAAGAAGGCAGCAGCCAAACCCCATTTTTGTGAATGTCCTTCTGGGAATGCACACCCTCCAGTCTTAACAATTGTAATTCCGGCAATGGTTTCTGGTAGAGCACACCGTTAGATAGCACTATTTCTCTAGGTAAAGTCAGCGCATGAATCCAGCCTTCCTGAATGGTGGGAACAGCCCTCTCCGCTTCTTCATTCATGCCGCTCATCCACCCAAACATAATGGTTCTGTCATTCACCTTAAATGACTGTGGCGCGTAGAAATCAAACCCTCGATCAAGCTCTTTAAAATGGGCAAGGTTCCCATTAAATTTTCCTGTATTCATAAATTTCCCAACCATATATCCCGATTGGTTAGGGTTTCTATAATATTCGCCTGCTTCCGGTAAACCCTGTGGAGAGAAGACAAAAATATCATTTTCCGCAAAATGAAGTAGATCAGGACATTCCCACATATATCCGAATTCACGATCATGCTCCAAAAATGATCCTTGGCATCCCCAAACAGACAAATCTGTGGATTTGTAGATAAGCGTATCTCCAGTCAAATCCTCTCTTTGAGCGCCCACGATCAGCCACCAGCTCCCATTCCGATCTCTCCATACTTTGGGATCTCGGACATGTCTGGTATAGCCCTTGGGATGTTCGAATAAGGGGCCCATTTTCTGAAAATGCTCCCCGTCCTCCGAGATGGCTACGCATTGATAGCTTTCCTTGACACCGTCATCCCTGATTACATTTCCTGTGTAAAACAGATACAGTTTTTCCTGATGCACTATGGCGCCGCCGGAATAAATGCCGTCCTTGTCATACCATTCCGAAGGCTCTAGCGCAACACTTTTCCTTTGCCAATGCACCAGATCGCTGGAAACAACATGACCCCAGCATTTATTTCGATGTTCGGTTCCTTTGGGGTTCCACTGATAGAACACATGATATTGATGCTTGAAAAAGGCAAGTCCATTAGGATCATTTAATAGCCCGTAGGGAGGAGTAATATGATATTTAAGATGATAAGCGTCGCTTTTATTCATGTTGATCCTCCCGTAACAAAGTAAAACTAAAGCTTAGCAAAGTTTCCTGTGAGCTTGAACCGATATAAACCTCAAATTCGCCAGGTTCACTCTTATATTCCATTTCACGTCCATAAAATTTAAGCATGTCTTCATCCACTGAAAATTCAACAATTTTAGTTTCGCCGCTGTGCAAAAATACTTTTTTGAAGTCTTTTAATTCCTTCACTGGCCTTGCCACACTTGCAAATTTATCGCGAATATATAATTGAATCGTTTCTTTCCCAGCATACGTTCCAGTGTTGGATACAGAAATGCGGATATCCACTGACTCATTTGTTTTCATTTCCTTTTGGCTGACGGTTAATAGACTGTATTCAAATGAGGTATAGGATAGGCCATAGCCAAACGGATACAAGGGTTCGTTCACTTCATCTATATATCGGGACGCAAAGCGGTAAGAGCCATTTTCCTTTAAATTTGGTCTGCCTGTATTCAGCTCATTGTAGTATACCGGAATCTGACCGACGCTACGTGGAAAGGTCATCGCTAATTTCCCAGACGGATTTACTTCTCCATACAGTATATTGGCCAGCGCTTCTCCGCCCATCGTGCCCGGATACCAGGCCTGAACAAACGCGTCCACCTTTTCAGCAACATCGGTAAGGATTAAAGGTCTTCCACTATATACGATCAGAACGATCCTTTTGCCCAATAAGCTTAATTCATGAAGTAGTCTCAACTGCGGCTCTGGAAGCGTCGGGTTCGTTCGTGATCCACCTTCTCCGCTCTGATAAATACTTTCTCCCAAGGCAAGGACTATGACTTCTGCTTCATTTGCATTCCTAATGGCTTCTTGCAGTAGATCTTCCTCCGAGCTTGTTTCCACCGCCAGTTTGTCCGCATATTTATCGAACGTTTTCCTTGCATCAGGAGGCAGCAGATAACTTCCCCTGCATACCGAGAGATTGTCGGGGTCAACCAGCTGTAACAACCCCGTTTTTAAATTTATAGTGTCTGTCTCCTCCCCCTTAATCGCCCACATGCCCAGGGTAGAATTTTCTTCTACATAGGGACCAATCAAAGCAACCTTCATTTCCTTTGATAACGGTAATACATTATTTTCATTTTTCAGCAGCACCACAGATTCCTCTGCCAGGGACAATGCCGCTTGTTTATGATCGTCTGACAAAATACTGCTGGTTGAACGTTTAACGATTTCCTGTAATCCGCGGAATGGGTCCTCAAACAGCCCCAAATCATTTTTCAGCTTCAATACACGGTATACAGCTTCATTCAGAAGCCCTAGCATATAGTCGTCACCTGATATTACATTTTTCAATTGATTAGCGTACACAGCCGTTTTCATATCCACATCCACGCCCGCCAACAGTGCCAGCCTGGCGGCAGAAGTCTCGTCTTCGGCATAACCATGCATGATTAGCTCTTCAATAGCGGCGTAATCCGAGATCAATACACCGTCAAAATTCATTTCCTGTCTTAATACATTACGGTTAAGCCACTCGTTTCCAGTCGCAGGGATCCCATTCAATGTATTAAAAGCCGTCATGACAAGCTTGGCACCCGCTTCTATTGCAGCTTGATATCCAGGCAAATAATATTCTCGCAATGCATGCTCCGATAGATCCACGGCATTGTATTCCCTTCCGGCGACAGGTGCTCCGTAAGCGGCAAAATGCTTGACGCAAGCAGCAATTTTATGGGCTGGTACGGCTCCACCTTCCAAGTTGTTTCCCTGGATTCCCAGCACTACGCTCTGGGCATATTTCTGCGCCAGCAAGGTATCTTCACCAGGCGATTCCATCACCCGCCCCCAGCGAGGATCTCTCACCAAATCTACCATAGGGGAAAAGGTTACATGAATGCCTTCCTCGTAGCACTCCCGGGCGGCAATCGAAGCCGCATTCTCTACCTCCTCATAGTTCCAGCTACATGCTTGAGCGATCGGAATCGGGAAAATGGTTCGATATCCGTAGATAATATCTGCCATGAATAACAGTGGGATTTTATGAGCCGATTTCTCCAAATAATCGGTTTGCAATCGAATTATTTTTTCCGGGTTGGTAATGTTTAATATGGAGCCCGTATTATAAATATTATAGTCCGTATTTAGCCCCAGTTTTTTCAAAGGGCCCGTCACAACCGTATCCATGTCTCCTTCAAAAAAATCACCGGTCAGTTGAATAAGCTGACCAATTTTCTCTTCTATTGAAAGGGTATTCAATTTTTCAAGCAATGTTTTGTTGTCCATGATTTTCTCCACTAAATTTTATTTGTTCTCTACTTTTTCTTTAAATCCAAAGATCCACGTCAACGCAAATGCGACACCAAAACCGATTAAACAAACGAAAGCATACAGAAAAATCTGATTATTCAAATACAGCAACAAACCAGGTATAGCTGTAATCGACATGCCTGTGGCCTGAACATTAAAGATACGTGCAAAGAATCCTCCAACTGCTCCCCCAATCAAGCCCATCACGAATGGTTTGCCATATCGAATGTTCACCCCAAAAATAGCGGGTTCTGTAATGCCGAGTAGTGCAGACACAGCAGACGGGTAAGCAATAGATTTGGTTTTTAATCTTTTGGATTTCAAGCCGACAGCTAACGCCGCACCCGCTTGTGCACAAATAGATGCCGAGCTAATCGGATTAACCATATTCCAGCCGCCATCTACCAGCATTTGTATTTCGATCAGGTTGAGCGCATGGTGCAGCCCGGTAACGACAATAATCTGATTAATGCCACCATAAATAAACCCGCCAATGCCAAACGGCAACTTCAAAATAGCTGTAACTGCCGATAATATTAAAACCTCTACTTCATGGAAGATGGGACCAATCACGAACAAGCCCAGTACCAGTGTGAGCAACAATGTCAGAAACGGTGTCAGAATCAAATCCAATGCCTCAGGAACGGATTTCCTGATTCTTTTCTCCATCATCGCTCCCACGATCCCTATAATGAACGCCGGCAGAACGGAGCCCTGATAGCCTGCGATTTTAATGAAGCCTAAAAATAAAAGAGGTTCCTTCACATGTTGAGCGACATCCCAGGATGTAGGTAATGAAGGACTTACGAGCATGAGTCCGAGCAAAATCCCCAAGATCGGCGACCCGCCAAACACTCTGAATGCTGACCAGCATACCAGCACAGGTAAAAAGGCAAACGCGGTATCGGTCAGTATTTGCGTAAATAATATGAAATTCGCAGAAATATCATCCGGTGTAAGTCCAAATAACTGAAGCAGTGCAGGCTGAGTTACTAAGCCCCTAACTCCCATAAACAAGCCGGTAGCTACCAATGCAGGGATAATGGGAACAAATACATCCCCGAAAACGCGGATCATTCTTTTGAAAAAGTTATCATCTTGGGTTGAGGCCTTCTCTTTCAGCTCTGCCTTCGATGTCGCAGATACGTTCTGGCCGACCATCGCTTCGTAAACCTTGTTCACGGTACCGGTTCCAAAAATAATCTGATATTGTCCAGAGGTAAAAAACACCCCTTTTGCCTTATCAATATTTTCGATAAATTCATCATCAATGATGTCCCTGTCTTTTACAATCAATCTCAGCCGTGTGGCACAATGTGCCATAGAAATAATATTGTCTTCTCCGCCAAGCCCTTTAATGACATCCTGGGCTATTTTAACGTATTCTTTTTCAAGACTCATCAGTCTTCTTCCTTTCCTCTGTTCCTCTTAGTTAGTCTGAACCCTTAAAACTTGGACTAATATGCCTCTTAAGAATAACATGACTGCGCTTTCAAACAGTGCGATTATTTTACTACATTAAGGTCAAATTTTGACCTTTTTATACCCTTGGCTATAAATAACACCGAGAAATCGGATTTGTACGGGAACAAAAAATACACCTTCAGAATGAGCACTGGATAACTTCATAGTTGATCCGGTGTATTTTAAAGGTGCACCTTTAATTGTCCTATTTGGTTATTTTCGTGATCTTCAACTGAACACTATTAGCTGTATAGACCACCTTCACTTTATAATTGCTTGGTAAACCCGCTGCTTCAATGGAATAGAATGCCCCATTGCGTTTACCGTAGGTTATAATGGTGGCGCCGCTAGCTGGTACATATTTATTAGAAAAATTCAGGCGTAATTTCCCGTTAAGTTGGGCTGTTCCCTTAATTTTGAGCACATCATTTTTACTTTGCAGGTTGAGCTCAAGTTTTCCCTTGGCAGTTTGTTTGTAATTCCCGCTAACAACCAGCTTTCCAGAATTATTTTTAAGAAGAGTTCCCCCGTTATTTGTAACTGCGCCCCTTCCGAAGGCCGTCTCCGAATTCCCTGCAAGTATGCCTTGATCGATCTGTGTACCGCCGGTATACGTATTGCTACCCATAAGCTCCAACGTACCTGTGCCCTTTTTAGTCAGCTTTCCAACCCCAGAAATATTGTTGCGCCAGCGATCCAATGCATTGAAACCGCCTTTGGAGGAGTCCATATTGACTGTAACATTATTGACGAAAGCACCGTAGCCATCCGCAGCGGAAAACAGGTCTAATCGTCCCCATCCTTCGGCATCGTCAAGCACAGGATATCCAGATGGAAGACCTGTAGTGGCCAATACCCAACGGCGTTGTGTGCTATCAAGGTAAGGCAGGCGTGTCTCCAATAATACTTCCGCTCCTTTAGGCACTGTCATTGGCTTCGTCGTTGGATTAATCGGGCTGAATCCGTACGTTAATCGTTCATTATAATTCTTTTTATTCGTGGCATAGTTGCTGTATCGATCTGGGGCTGTACCCTTTTGGGACAACAATTGCGTATGAGCATCCTGATAAGCTGCTTTCTTCAAGCTGCTATTGGCTGGATCGGACAGGATGGCAGCCGCCATCGCTGTTGCCATGACACGTCCCCCCATAACATCAAGTGGGGAATGCATACCAGCAACCACGCGGTTATTACCCAGCTCCGAAGCTCGTGTCAGCAATTCCTGATAACGCTCCGGCATGGCATAGGCCATGGCAATAGAACTGAGATACGCAGCATTGGTATGACCGCTAGGAAAGCCGCCATCATTAGTAGCATCAGATTTGAGTGCAGGGATCAGACTGGGAACAACCACTGAATTATCGCTCCAGCGGAACGGACGAGGATAGCTAAAGTAAGATTTAGCCGGGTTGGTCGTAGAGTAATCCCCACGCAAGGTATTGACCAGTTTCACGATGTTACCAAGACTGGAGCTTGTGTCCCCTACATTCGTTCCCTCATCTTCATATTTTTTAGTTGTGGCATCAGCCGGGACGTCGTTGATTGTTGTCGTCGCACCTGCCTTCTTTCGATAGATATCAGTAAGCGAACCCAGACCGTCGATTATACTGTAGCTCTGATTTCGGCGATCATCCAAATAAGCCGCATCGGCCTCACCGGCAGTGCGACGGGCAGCGATATCGATCACTTTTTGAATATTAGCGTCCAGTACACTGCTGTTTAGCTTGGTGCCTGTGTCCCAGGTAGCGCCAGGAGTCCAAAGCTTATTAAATTCAGAAAGCAATCCGAGAGTCGAATTGGAGCTTTCCGTCTTATTAGCAGCACTATTATTTTTATAATGATCTACAAAATATCCCCATGACGGTTCTGTTGGAGTTACTGTTGTTGGCAGCGTGGCCGCACTCGCATAACTTCCACCCAGAGAACCTAGAAGTAAAGGTAAAGATAATAACGCAACTGATAATGGTTTCTTTAGCAATTTCATTCTCAAATCAGATCCTCTCTTCTCTTGTGCTCTGCATACTGTTTCTACGGAGCTATTATCTATACAACAAGATGTATGACATAAAGAATCATACCTTAAGTTTGTTAAATAAAGAGCTTCGTTTTGTTAAATTCTGCTTGCTTATTTATATGTAAAAAGAATATCAACAACATTCAACATGGAACCAATTCATGCAGATATAATACACTCAGGGCAAGTTAATCTGTTGTGAATTAAAGGATCGAGCAATAAAGAGTATCCAGCAGAATGGGCAAGCAGCGAGGAGGAAAGAGGGGCTTTATCCCCCTTTCAGCCATTTGCTGCAAGTGGATTGCTTCCTATATCTTAAAATATACATACATACCCGGAGGTTGCCATGTCTACTAAACCGGCTACAAAAAAAGAAACGGGCCAATCGCTCCCCCTACCGGGACCACAAGCGAAAAGCACCGTTTTTGCGATTCTGATTGCGATCAGTTTCGTCCATCTGTTCAATGACTCGATTCAATCGGTCATTCCAGCGATCTTTCCGATCCTGAAGGAATCTATGAGCCTGAACTACACGCAGATCGGCTGGATTTCATTCGCCATCAACTTCACAGCTTCGATCATGCAGCCTGTAATTGGCTTGTTTTCGGACAAACGGCCTACACCCGCTATCCTTCCTATCGGTATGGGCTTTACGCTGACTGGCATGCTGCTGCTCGCCTATGCTGCCGATTACAAAGCGGTGCTAATCGCAGTCATCTTCGTAGGTCTGGGCTCAGCTGCCTTTCACCCGGAAGGCTCGCGCGTATCCCATATGGCGGCAGGATCACGCCGGGGATTGGCACAATCCATTTTCCAGGTCGGCGGCAATGCAGGTCAATCACTGGCACCGATGCTCACGAGCTGGATTTTTATCCCGTTGGGGCAATTTGGCGCCATCTGGTTCACAGGTATTGCGGCAGCCGGGATTGTAGTGCAATCGTTCATTGCCCGCTGGTACGGTAACGTCCTGCGTACAGAAGGCATTGCACGCAAAAAAGCGGCAACACGCCGTATGAAGCCCGAAGTGCGCAGCCGCATTATGTTTGCCATGATTGTCCTCATTCTGCTGGTATTTGTTCGTTCGTGGTATTCGACGTCGGTCGGAAGCTACTATGCGTTTTACCTGATGGAAGTATTTAAAATGCCATTGGCTGATGCACAGTTGTACATTTTCCTGTTCCTCGGAGCTGGAGCCTTGGGCACCTTCTTTGGCGGCCCGCTGGCAGACCGGTTTGGTAAACGCAATATGATTTTTCTGTCCATGGTATTAGCTGCACCACTGGCCCTGCTATTGCCTTATGCCAACCAATTCTGGACGGCGATCCTGCTGGCGATTATCGGATTTATTATGTTGTCCAGCTTTTCGGTCACAGTCGTATATGCCCAGATGCTCGTGCCTGGCAAAATCGGAACGGTGTCCGGTCTCATCACAGGCTTGGCTTTTGGTCTGGGTGGGGTGGGCGCACTTGTGCTCGGCAGTTGGATCGACAAAGTAGGCATTACCAACATCATGTTCCTGTGTGGCTTTTTGCCACTGCTCGGCATTTTAACATTTCTACTTCCTACAGACAAAACCCTCAATCGCTGGGCGGAAGAAAATGGAGCCGAAGTGTAACAGGCTAACGTGCGGCGGTCATCTTGGCCGCTGCACACCTTTATAAACAACTAACTCAAGCCACATTCCTCACTTCTTCCCCACTCTTCACCTCTCCTCCATTCCTTACTTCTACTCCAACCCATTCTCTATTTCTGCTAAACGCTTTAAAATACGACGCTTCCGATACAGTATTTTCCCCGCCTCAGCTACGTCATGAATAGCACTTCGATTGGCCATGGAGCCAAACAATATGCCCGCAATTGGGACCATTTGCAGTAGCTTTTTCCAACCAAACTGATCACGATAAGTGTTAATGACTTCTCTCCATCCTTGCATTTGCGAAAAAACCTGTGCCTGACGCGAAGGATCATCGAACAAGGCCAGTTCCTCTAATACAGCCTTTTTCCCCACAATATCAGATGAAGCAAATTGCATACATTTAATAATAAAAATGCGTTCCTGCTTATCATGAGGGTTAAAGCCATAGCACAAAGCGATTTCCTGAAGCACCTTGAGTGACAAGCCGAGCAAAATAGGAATATCCGCCGCAATCGTAAACACACCGCCTATCCCCGTGGTTGCTCCCTGAGCGGTGGCAAAGGTAATGCGCCCCGACGTTATATCGTCCGCAGTCTGATCCATGATCGTTAGCGGTAGCTCAGCCACCTGCTTCAAATCCCACAGAGAATCGTCACTATGCTCAGCATCTGTATTTTTCCCGCCACGGGGCTGATCCTCCGTATCTAAGACGGAATCTGCACTATTTTGCTTAATCATATATTCACAGGCCGTTTTGTTCAGCCTGCTCAGAACCGTTTCTTCTTTCACCAAATATTTGCCGCCATTCTGAATGAAGCTGCCCAGCTCGTTTAGCAGTTGCTCCAGCTTGTCTTTAATAATTTTCGGCGTCAGCCGATCCAGCAGCATAAAGGGCCACCTGCCGATTTTTTCCCAGAAAAAAATATCCTTCTGCTCCTTCTCCCACTTCTCAATCTGCTTTAGCTCTCGGTGCAATATATCCTGACTTTCACGATATTCTATCAGCGGCTTCATAAGCGTAGATGTCTCCTTTTGACTATGCTAGTTTATGTATGGATAATACGTAAGTAAGATGAGTTCAGGTTTCTTTTTTTAGCAAACAAGATTGATATAGTAGATTAAAATTTGTTCAGATCGGAGTGTAATGATGAATAATATAGAGCTTGTCCCTTACCATTGTGAGCATGATGCTATTTTACATACCTTTTATTTGCCTGAGGAGCAAAAGCAATTTACTGGATTGCCAGCTGACATGCTGGCACTGGCTAAGGAAGATCCACATCGCCATCCTGTCGTAATTACGGCTACCGGAAGACCGGTTGGATTTTTTGTTTTATATGATGGAGATGAATTAGCGGACTACACGAATTCTTCTGAGGCACTGCTACTGCGTGCGTTTTCTATTCATTACGCAGATCAAGGACAAGGATTCGCTAAACAAGGACTGCTTTTGCTACCACAGTTTATTTCTAGACACTTCCCACATATTCGCGAGATTGTACTGGGCGTCAATGCCCGTAATCTTTCTGCTCAAAGTCTTTATCTCAAATGCGGTTTTACCGATGAAGGTAACACTAAAATGGGACAACACGGCTTGCAGCATATTTTCAAAATGAGCCTATAACGCTGACTTGGATTGCCCTCGTAAAACAAAAGCTTTCGGCACAAACGCCGAAAGCTTTTATCCTCAAATTTCGCCGATTGAAAAGCTCAATTTGTAGTTACCAAACTTCGTAAGCTCATCCAGCATCGTATTTAACTCTGACTGTGAAGACATGCGTACCCGCATCCAATAACAGCCCTCCCCACTCACCCGATGGATTTCGACGATAGAGGGATGCTCCCGTGCAAAAGCCTGAAAAGCACTGTGAGTCGTTCCTGAATTTAAAAAAACCGTAATAAAGGCATGGATCGTCTGTCCAATTTTTTCAGGGTTCCAGCGCAACGTATAACCCTCGATGATGCCCGCGTCCTGCATTTTTCGAACGCGTGCCCCTACTGCTTGACCCGTCAAATGAACAAGCTGACCGACCTCCTTATGCGTTAAAGAGCTGTCTTCAATCAGATGATGAAGGATGCGCAGGTCGGTCTCATCAGGTACGAATAGTTCCATAGTTATTTTTCCTTTCATCATGAAACGAGAATGCTGGTTTTCCTTTCAGCAGGTCGTAGCCTGCATCTATTTCCGTCAGGTATGATTGTAGCAGAAACAAAGAACAGCCGAAAATACAGTCGGTCAAAAAACATTTACAATCGAAGGAGCCTCCATATATGAAAATCACACTAATCCGCAACGCAACCTTGTGGATCGAATACGCTGGAGTAAAATTTCTGATTGATCCGATGCTGAGCGATGCTGGGATAAACCCACCGGTCCCTAACACAGAAAATACCCGCCGTAATCCGCTCGTTCCCTTGCCACCGCAATGGCAAACGCTTGTCCAGCCTGACGTAATCATCGTCACACATTTGCATCTAGATCATTGGGACCCGGCGGCAGTACGCTGGCTGGACAAGCAAATCCCTGTCTTCTGCCAGCCCGGAAATGAAGAACAAATCACAGCCGACGGTTTTACACAGGTTACTCCGATTGCAGTGGCTGGCTCAGTCGGGAAAATCGAGATTAGCCGTACAACCGGGCATCACGGAACTGGAGAAATCGGGGAACAGATGGGACCCGTATCCGGCTTTGTATTTCAGGCTCCGGGCGAGCCTGTCGTCTATGTGGCTGGGGATACCATTTGGTGCAGTGAAGTCGCGGAAGCACTGGATAAATACCACCCTGACTGGACAATCGTGAACGCTGGAGGAGCGCGGTTTGCAGTGGGCGATCCTATTATTATGACTGCCCAAGATGTAACGGCTGTTGCACAGCATGCCCCTTACACCCAAGTCGTTGCTGTGCATATGGAAGCAATCAACCATTGTGTACTGACCCGCTCCGAGCTTACCGAACATATCCACCGCGAAGGTTTGCAGGAACGCGTCCATATTCCGGTGGATGGAGCGACGATTTCGGCATAAGGCGACCATCCTGAATCACCATTTGCGCCCATTTCGCATATATTGGATTTCAAAACGCCTAAAAGAAGGGATTATTAAATGAATTGGCAATATCAACATCCTTATTATGGTACAGAAACCCAATGTAAAGAAGTTCCGATTGCTTTTCCTCCCCAGCATCAATATAGACAGCCGGGGTTGGAATACCTGGTGGTTCCACGCCCTATCTTTGATAATCCAAAGTATATCGGCACGGGAAAGCTTCAGGATCGGGTAGCTATTATCAGCGGCGGGGACAGTGGCATTGGTCGTGCAGTTGCAGTGGCATTTGCCAAGGAAGGGGCCGATGTGGTCATTGCCTATCTCGATGAGCATCGAGATGCTATGGAAACCCGTGATGTCATTCACCGGCTTGGCCGACGTTGTTTGCTAATTCCAGGTGATCTAAGGCTTAGAAGCAACTGCTGTCTGGTTGTTCAAAAAACGATGGAAACCTTCGGTCGTATTGATATCCTCATTAATAATATGGGTGTTCAGTTTGTTCGTGAATCGTATCTGGATATCAGTGAGCAGCAGCTTCGTGATACGTTTGACACGAATATTATTTCCTTCTTCCATATGACTACAGAAGCCTTGCCATATATGCGGGCAGGGGGCAGCATTGTCAATACAGCATCGGTTACAGCCTATGTTGGGCAAAAAAATATGATTGACTATTCAGCTACCAAAGGAGCCATTGTCAGCTTCACGCGCGCTTTGGCTAACAATCTGGTCGATCAGGGTATTCGCGTGAATGCCATTGCTCCCGGTCCGATCTGGACTCCGCTGAATCCGGCCACACAGTCGACCGAAGTCATCCGCACCTTTGGCAGCAATACGCCGATGAAGCGGGCCGGGCAGCCTTATGAATTAGCTCCTGCCTATGTGCTGCTGGCTTCGGATGACGGCTCCTACATTACCGGTCAAACGCTGCATGTGAACGGCGGACAAATGGTGACGACATAGTTGGGTTGGCTAATAGCCATAAGGCCTAACATACAAAGCAAACCTCCAGCATCCACAAGTTAAGTGGGACTGGAGGTTTGTTTATCTTACAATAATGAATATAAGCTTAGACTGATCTTTTGTTTTTGTTGTAAATATCGAAGGCAACCGCCAGCAGCAGTACCAAGCCCTTGATGCCTTGCTGCCAGTCAATACCGAGGCCGATCAGAGACATACCGTTATTCAGTACGCCCATAACCAAGCCACCGATAATCGCTCCAAAAACCGTACCGATCCCGCCTGACGCTGAAGCTCCACCGATAAAGCAAGCCGCGATGGCATCCAGCTCAAAGTTTGTACCCGCTCTCGGTGTAGCCGCGTTCAGACGTGCAGCAAAGATGAGACCGGAAATAGCAGCCAATACGCCCATGTTGACAAATACCCAGAATGTTACTTTTTTCGTTTTGACACCAGACAGGCCCGCTGCCTTTTCATTTCCACCCAGTGCATACACATGACGGCCCATAACCGTGCGGTTCATGACGAAGGAATATACCACGATCAGGATGAACAGCAGGACGAGAATGTTCGGTATCCCCGCATAGCTCGCAAGCATGAAGGTGAACAGATTAATCACAGCAGCCACTACGATCAATTTGAGTATAAATAACGCCTGTGGCGGAACCTCGAATCCATATTTAAGCTGAGAACGGCGTTCACGAAGTTCGTTCACAATAAACCATACCGTAAGTGCAATCCCTACAATGACGGATACCAGGTTATAACCTGTAGATGAAAAATCCGGCAGGAAACCTGAACTGATTTTCTGAAATCCCCCCGGAAAAGGAGAAATTGATTGACCTTCCAGCACGATCATTGTTAATCCGCGGAAGAGCAGCATGCCCGCCAGGGTAACGATAAATGCCGGAATCCGTACATAAGCGACCCAGAACCCTTGCCATGCCCCAATTAACGCTCCGACCAGCAAAGCTGCAATCACAGCGACCCACGCTGGAAGCTGCCAATCGACCATCATAATGGCGGCAACTGCACCGACAAAAGCGGCTATGGAGCCGACGGACAAATCAATATGCCCAGTGATGATAACCAGCACCATCCCGATCGCCAGCACGAGAATGTAGCTGTTTTGCAAAATCAGATTGGTAATATTAATCGGCTTCAACAGCAAGCCGCCTGTCAGCGCCTCGAACAAAATCATAATAACGACCAGCGCAATCATCATGCCATATTGGCGGATGTTATTTTTAAATAGTTTAGTTATGGTTTCCATGCTTCACGCCTCCTGACTTGGTCATATATCTCATCAACGTTTCCTGCGAAGCGTCCTCACGGCTAACCTCTCCGGTGATCCGCCCGGCATTCATGACATAAATCCGGTCACACAAGCCTAGTACCTCTGGCAGCTCAGACGAAATGACCAGCACCCCCTTGCCCTCAGCGGCAAGTCGGTGAATAATCGTATAGATTTCATATTTGGCACCCACATCTATCCCGCGCGTCGGCTCATCCAGAATCAGAATATCCGGTCCGGCAAAAATCCATTTGCTCAGTACTACCTTCTGCTGATTGCCGCCACTCAGATTACCGGTTTTCTGTAAAATACTCGGCGCTTTGATGTTCATGCTTTTTTTCATTTCCTCTGCAACGACGACTTCCTCCTGCTCATTGACCACAGCGCCTTTCGTCAGCTTGCTCAGACCAGTCAGCGAAATATTGCGCTTGATATCATCCATTAAAATGAGGCCGTACTCCTTGCGGTCCTCTGTCACATAGGCAAAACCGTTGTTAATCGCGTCCGTAACCGTGTTGTTCTGGATCGGCTTGCCGTCCTTAATCAGTTGACCCGAGATATTGCGTCCGTATGACTTGCCAAAGATACTCATCGCCAGCTCAGTCCGTCCTGCACCCATCAGCCCGGCAATACCGACAATTTCACCACGGCGAATGTTCAGATTCACCAGATCCAGTACCTTGCGGTCCGCATGATGCTCGTGATACACCGTCCAGTCCTTCACTTCCAACACAACTTTGCCAATCTTGGCATGGCGCTCTGGATAACGGCTGGTCAGATCACGTCCAACCATCCCGCTAATAATCCGATCCTCTGTGACCTCATCCTTTTTCATATCCAGCGTCTCAATCGTCTTCCCATCCCGCAAAATCGTAATCGAATCCGACACCTTGGCGACCTCATTCAGCTTGTGGGAGATGAGAATGCAGGAAATACCCTGTTTTTTAAATTCCAGCATCAAATTAAGCAGATTTTCACTATCATCCTCATTCAAGGCCGCTGTCGGTTCATCCAGAATAAGCAGCTTTACCTTTTTAGAGAGCGCTTTCGCAATTTCGACCAGCTGTTGCTTGCCGACCCCGATGTTCGTAACCAAGGTATTGGGATTTTCGCTCAAACCGACCTTAGACAGCAGCTCGCGTGTCCCGACAAAAGTCTCTTTCCAATCAATCACGCCGCCGCTGGCGCGTTCGTTGCCCAAATAAATATTTTCCGCAATTGAGAGATACGGGATCAATGCCAGCTCCTGATGGATAATGACGATGCCCAATTCCTCGCTTTGCTTGATATCCTTAAACTCACACGTTTTGCCTTGGAAAATAATATCCCCTTCGTAGGTTCCATGTGGATATACACCGCTCAATACCTTCATTAGCGTCGATTTGCCCGCACCGTTCTCGCCGCACAGCGAATGAATCTCGCCTTCCTTGACCTTGAGATTTACATTTTCCAATGCCTTTACGCCGGGAAAGGTTTTGGTAATTCCCTTCATTTCCAAAATGATTCCACTCATGGGTTACACTCCTTTCGGTTGGATTCCTACTCTTATTTGAGTCCAATTTGCTCTTTGGTGTAATAGTGACTGCCGACAATATCCTTCTCTACATTCGTCCGATCCACCGAGATTGGATCAAGCAAGTACGCAGGCACTATCTTTTTACCGTTGTTATATGATTTAACGTCATTTACTTCCGCTTGCTTGCCTTGTAAAATGCTATTGGCCATCACAACCGTTTGCTCAGCCAGCTTGCGGGTATCCTTAAATATGGTTTGGGTCTGCTCTCCAGCCACAATGGACTTGATCGAAGCCAGCTCCGCATCCTGTCCCGTAATGATCGGCAGCGGCTTGGTCGCTGTTCCGTATCCGACCCCTTTCAGGGATGAAATGATACCGATGCTAATGCCATCATACGGGGAGAGTACCGCGTCCAGATTGGCCCCTGAATAGTAGGCACTCAGCAGATTATCCATCCGTGACTGTGCTAAAGCTCCGTCCCACCGCAGCGTAGCAATCTGCGCCATCGTCATCTGCTTGCTGCGTACGACCAGCTTGCCGGAATCAATGTATGGTTTAAGTACGGACATCGCACCATTAAAGAAGAAGTATGCGTTATTATCATCCGGTGATCCGCCGAACAGCTCGATATTGAAAGGGCCCTTGCCTTCCTTGAGACCCAGCTTTTTCTCAATATATGCCGCCTGTAGCACGCCCACCTTGAAGTTATCAAAGGTCGCATAATATGTCAGATACGGTGTGTTACGAATCAGACGGTCGTAAGAAATGACCTGAATCCCTCGGTCATGTGCCTTCTGAATTACATCCGTCAGCGTGTTCCCATCGACCGAAGCGATGACCATGACATTGACACCCTTGGTGATCATATTTTCGATTTGGGAAATTTGATTTTCTACCACGTCCTCGGCATACTGTAAATCCGTTTTATAGCCTTGCTCCTGAAACAACCGAACCATATTCTCCCCGTCCCCTACCCAACGCTCGGACGATTTGGTCGGCATGGAAATACCCACATAGCCTTTTTCCTTGCTGCCCGTTCCACTCTCCGCCAGATTGCAGGCCGAAAGCATCAGGGTCAAAATCAGAAGCCAAACGACAACAGCTCCTTTTTTCATATGAAGTTCCCCTTTCCTCATGTGATGCAGGTCATTTGAAGGTAAGGATTTTGCAAAATCCTCAGGTCAGTGCTGATTAGATCTGTAATTAGATAGCGCTTACATAAGTGAGGCGATGAGCACCTCTCCTTTTTTATGTGTAAACACATGGTATCATTCCAGACCAGGGAAGGTCTTTGCAGGTTTTGAACTTTTTTTATAAAATTTTAACCTTTGTGTGGATAAAAAATAAAAGAGGCTACCTATGGGTAGCCAAAACTTTACATCTATTCCTTCAACTTTCGTTCAAAATGAACATGCAGACGATACAGACAAATTTCCTTCGTCCATTGATATAGTATTGCGCGTTCGTCAGCGTCCTCTACCTTCAAAGCTAGTGTAAATACACCTTCCTCGAACCGCGTCATGCTTCCCTTTGCTGTACTCCATTTTGTCATAGGCATATTGGAAATGAGTTGCACTACCTTCCTCTCAGTTAATGCATTCCATTCCCATAACCCTGTTGATTCCTTATCAGCAAAATCTTTTTGTCTCCGATATTCCTTTTCTGTAAGAAACGTATGGAAAAATAATGCTATATCTTCTGGTTTTACCGGGTCTGTCCAGTGTTCTTCCCCGCGTTCCAGCATATAGAGGAGAACGACCATTTTGTAGCTCTTGGTCATCACAGTCCGTTCCACATCCCGCAGCCACGCCTCGTGGTGAACATACGTTTCTTTTTCCTGTTCAGACAAAAGCTCCGCCCAGTAGAGAAATCCGACATAGGAGCCGAACTCATTCCGATATGCCTTACTTATTGAACGACCAAGCAAGTGCAATTCCAGATATGTAGGAATACGACCTAATTCCTGTTTTAAGTCAAGAAAATCACGATGCAGCTTTTCGCGGTGCGGCATCCTTTTGCGGCTTAGCTCTTGCAGCAGGTCTATAACTTGTGTTTCAAGTTGAATTTCGCAACTTTCAGGCACTTCTGGTATAATTGCATCTTGCTTTTTCCTTGTGGAATCCTCTGCCTCCAACTCTGCAAAAAGCTGAAACTTTACATCTGCGTTCCGGTAATTACCGATTAGGTCGATGATCACACAATGTGTTTTCCCCTCGGCCAGTCGCAAACCCCGACCTACCTGTTGTGTGAAGACGGTAAGTGATTCCGTCGGACGAACAAACAAAAGTGTATCTACCTGCGGAATATCCGTACCTTCATTAAAGAGATCAACTGTAAAGACGATCTCCAGCTCACCGACTCCCAACTGTCTAATCGCTTCCTCTCGGGACATTTGCACAGTTCGTGAATGTAAGCTTAATACCTTCATACCTTTGTCACGGAAATATTTTGCCAAAAAATCTGCCTGACGTATTGACGAGCAGAACCCGATTGTCCTTGTCTGTTTATGCCGAACCCATGCAGTATAGATTTTCTCTGCCTGTTCTTCCTGAAGCTGCACTGCCGCCAGCTGCTCATCATCATATTTGGTACCTAACCAGTGAATTTTCGAGTAATCTGTATGATCATATACTCCATAATATTGGAAGGGTACCAGCCAGCCCCTTCGAATTGCTTCAATAAAATGAATCTGGTAGGCTACATTTCCATCACATAAGGCATATACATCCTTGCCATCCAGACGATCCGGTGTTGCGGTTATTCCCAGCAGAAATTTGGGGTGAAAATGTTGGATTACCGATAAGTACGAGGGTGCCGCCGCATGGTGAAATTCATCCACTATAATTAAATCAAAAGCGTCTGGCTCAAATCCTTCACGGTGCTTTCTCATCCCAAGCGTGTATATAGACGCAAACACGCAGTCTGCATCCCCCTCCTTAAATTGACCATTGTAAATCCCGTAAGTTCGGTCTGGCATAATCTGCTGAAAGGATTTTCGTGCCTGAGACAAAATTTCCTCTCTGTGCGCGACAAACAGTACACGTCGAAACCGCCGAGAAAAAAAGCCCGCCAGATACGTTTTTCCCAAACCGGTAGCCATGACAACCATTGCTTTGTCATATTGCTCCTCCAGTGTTCCCTCAAGAGCCTCCAATGCCGCTATCTGTGCAGGACGTGGTTCAATTGGTGTAAATAACTGCTCATCCGTATGTTCAGACAAATCCTCCACCATTCTTACCCTAATTTCAGCCTCTTCCATATCCGTTATACGCCGAATCAACTCGGGATTCTTTTGGTGAATTTTTTTGTATTCTTCCTCATAGGAAGCAATAGAATCTGTATTGACTGGAAGAGTTGTTTCATGGTAAAAGCTCTGCATAAATTTGTCCAAAGCTGACTGAAAAGTATAGGGTTCTGCCTGCGCGTTCATCGCCAAATTCCATTCATATCCCGTCTTCAATGCAGTGAATGAGAAATTGGATGAGCCTACTATCAGCAATCCTTCTCCATTATCATGATCGAACAAATACACCTTCGGGTGAAAAGATGTCCCCCTACTTTGCCATAATCTTGCCTCAACCCGATGATCTATCTCACATAGCGCCCGCAAACCTTCCGGCTGTGTGATATATAGATAATCCCCCGCCAGCATACGCACCTCTGCGCCACGATCTACAGCCTGCTTGAGATGCGGAGCCAGCAGCTTGACCCCGGAATGCATTATAAAAGAAGTCATAATATAAATCCCGGAGGCATGTTGTATTCCGGCTATAAGCTCATCCGCCAAATTATCCGTAATAAGCTTGACGTTAAGCTTCGTCGACATCAATTAAGAACACCCGCTCCTGAAATCCGCCTCGTGCTTCAGCTTTGTCTGCCCGCAGCTTGTCCAGCTCGGGTACGTTCGCCCCATGTACTTCTGCTAGCGCTCGGATGACTTCCAGCATGTCCGCCAGTTCTTCCAGCGCATCCTGATCTTTGTCTGCCGCAAAATATTCCTCTGTCTCTTCACGAAGCTTCGTTCGCAGTTCCTGCTTATACTCCTCTAAGTCTAAAATGCGTGTCCGACATTCCTTCCCCTGAGACATAATGATATGCGGAATCCGGTCCCGCACCAGCTTGTTGTATGTAGGCATATCAAATAACACCCTTTCTAATGTGGAGGTTTTAGGGTCTAGGCCTTAGCCAATATCTCCCTTTTCGCCATTATATCATCAGCTCTAAAATAATCGGGTGTTATGGATAAAAATTTAACAATTTAATGCAACGGGGCTTCTTTAAAAATAGACGGATACTGCTTCGATGGATTCGTTACAATACGCCGCGATAGACGCTCTAGAATAGAGTCTGTTTTATAAAGCAACATGTCTACTTCCTCCTGTTTCATCGACTCCTCGGATGCTTCATCCTCTCCGGAAACCAGATAATGCACGGTGCCCATAAACAGCACCACATCTAAACACGGCTCCGCATCCGAGCGAATTAGCCTAAGCAGATCGTTCATGGATAGGCTAATGGATAAAGGTATGATTTGATTTCGATGTACATATATGGCCTTCGCCATAGAAAACATGGCACGATCACAAAGAATGAGGCAGTTTAGCCATTGATTATGGTCACGCATCATCTGGGCAAGCTGCATTTGGTATTGGGCAAGCTTTTGAAAATCCAGCATGCAATTCAATATGTGGGTGTCGCTATACTTAGGCAATTTGAAATCAGCTTCACTATGTAGTTGGTTGCTTAAGGAGTAATGTTTCATGGGGGAATCAACTCCTGAATTAAAATTTCACAAACAGTGTGAGCAACGTAGCATATCATTGGACCACTAAAATGTATAATTTTCTAGCTATCGGACAAGCTTCATATTGAATATTACTATATAGTAGTTTTTAATTCAATTTACTTACTAACGCATATTAATTAGATGTAACTCTTTCTCTACACTTCTAACTATAGAGAGGTGTAAACATGTCAGAACTTTTAGAATTAGTCGGTACACGTATTCGAGATATTCGAAAGTCTAAAGGACTTTCCCAAGAAGCTTTAGCCGAACAAGCAGGATTCAATTCGAGTTACATTGGTTTCATTGAGCGCGCGGAGAGAAATATATCTTTAAAAAATCTGGAGAAAATAGCAAAGGCATTGAACGTGAGCGTCTATCAGTTACTTACATATGTGAAGGAAAATGATGAGCTTACCGAAGAAGATTCGAGTATAAAAGCCATTTTGTCTCTCCTAAGAACTCGTGAATCCAAAGATACTGAACTGGCTTTAAAGATTCTTACGGACATCTTTATGAGAATCGATGAACGATGAAGCAAAAAAAAGGAACTGCGCTTTGCAGTTCCCCACCATCTCTATTCCTTACGATAACGCCAGCATCGCTTTCATATCTTCTTCTGCAGTCGTAATGAGCTTCAAGCCAAACATCTCCACCAGTACATCCAGTACACCAGAAGAAATAAACTCAGGCGGCTTCGGCCCAATACGAATATCCTGAATGCCCAGGCTGAACAAGCCTAGCAGGATGGCAACCGCTTTTTGCTCAAACCAGGACAGCACGATGCTGACAGGCAGCTCGTTCACTGTACAGCCGAAAGCATCTGCTAATGCCAGAGCGATTTTCACAGTAGAACCCGAATTGTTGCATTGCCCCAAATCAATATAACGCGGAATGCCAGTATCTCCAACAGTGCCGTAGTCCACATCATTAAAGCGGAATTTACCACAGGACGTGGTCAAAATGACCGTGTCATTCGGCAAGGATGTCGCCAGCTCGCGGTAATAGTTGCCGCCTTTGCCTGGTGCGTCACAGCCCGCGATGACGAAGAAACGACGGATATGTCCGTCTTTGACTGCCTGAATGATCTCAGGTGCCAGTCCGATGACCGTCTCATGATGGTATCCTGTCGTAAGCACCTGTTCAGAGTCTACATCTGCGGCTGGCAGGGCCAACGCACGTTCGATCAGTGGAGAGAAGTCATCGTTCACAATTTTGGCAACACCCTCCAGTCCTGCTACTTCATAAGAGAAGAAACGGTCTGCATAGGTGCCTTTAATCGGCATAACACAGTTGGTCGTGGCAAGAATCGCGCCCGGGAATTCTTCGAACAATCTGCGTTGATCGTACCAGGCTTTGCCGATGTTGCCCTTGAGATGTGCATATTTCTTTAACGCCGGATAACCGTGGGCAGGCAGCATTTCCGAATGGGTGTAGATGTTGATACCCTTTCCTTCCGTCTGCCGCAGTAATTCCTCCAGCGCGTACAAATTATGTCCAGTCACGACGATACATTGGCCTTCGATTTTATTTTGGCTGACGGTAATCGGCTGTGGAATGCCAAAACGATCCGTATGCGCACGATCCAGCACATCCATGATCCGTACAGCTGCATTTCCGACCTTCATCGCCATTTCCAAATGCTCTTGTACATTAAAGTTAGAATTAGTTAAGGTCATATATAACGCTTCATGCGTAATCCGATCCACCTCAGGATCGCTATATCCCAACTGACGTGCATGTGTGGCATAGGCAGCAATGCCTTTTAATGCAAAAATCATTGTATCCTGCAAACTCGCTACCGTCTCATTTTTTCCGCATACTCCAATGACTTTACACCCGCCACTCGGCGTCTGTTCACACTGATAACAAAACATATTGTTTTCCTCCAAATATTGATAGATATTTGTTCGTTATCTACAGCGTAACAAACCCCTGAACGTGCAGGTGTGATTACACACACACTTTTTAGCACAGATTATCATGGGACGGTGCAGGACAATTCCGCATTCCAACATTCCATTCCTACTCCAACGAATTCTCCTGAATTCCTCCGTTCTTACGGTACTGCACAGGCGACACGCCCATGGCCTTTTTAAAAGCAGTGCTAAAATAGTGCTGACTGTCGTATCCCGTACGTTCTGCTATTTCAAGCACAGACAACGTCGTAGAGTCCAGCAGCTGCACTGCTTTGCGAATACGGGCACGTGTGACGAGGGTCACGAAGCTGTCGTTGAGCTCCTTTTTGAGCACACGACTGAGATATACAGGAGATACCTGTAGACGCGAGGCCAGTGCTTCCAGCGTCAGTTCCCGATCGGCATAACCTTCCTGAATAAGCTGCCGTGCCCGGCGCACGATGGGAGATAGCTGCGATTCACCGTGCACCCGATCCCGGCTGAGCCGATACGCATCGATTGCGCCTTCCATCCCACCTGTGTTGGGCTCCACATGTGTGTGAACCGCTATATTCAGATAGCGTCCAATGGCCTGCTCTATGGAAGCACCGATCGTCTCGGGTGCCTCCTGCCACAGGCATATGCCGATCAGCCCATTCGCATCGCGGAACAACACATGTGATCGGTCCTCCAGCAGTTCGCCAATAATATTTTCAGCGGCGAAAAGAAACAATTGGCGATCATTCTCACGCATCATCGTCTGCCGTGCCTCTACCGCTGGCCACCGTACCACACCGATCTGAACAGGCGGCCGGGATGGAAGACGTAAAAACGCCAACTGCTCCATAATGTCTATTCCCGTGTGCTGTCCTTCCAGCCATTCCAGGCAAAACCGCTGGCGCAGCAGCGGAATATTCCGTTCAATCTGCCCGGCAGCTTGCTCTATATACACCGCACGCTTGCGCTCCTCGTCCAGTCGTTGACGAAGACGCGACAATGCAGCGTGAAGTTGCTCCGCATGTACCGGCTTCAAAATATAATCCTCTACGCCAAGTCGGACAGCCTCCTGCGCATAAGCAAATTCATCATGCCCGGAAATGATCAGGCAACGGCACTCCGGGCGTTCTTCCCGCAGTCGCCGAATCAGTTCAATCCCGTCCATGAACGGCATATTCATATCGACCAGCACGATGTCGATGCCAAGCTGAGCAACCAGCTCCAGCGCTTCCTCACCGTCCTCTGCCTCTGCTGCAACCTCCATGCCTAGAGCCGCCCAGTCGAGGCAATCTCGAATCCCTTCACGAATGATCGGCTCATCATCTGCGATCAGTACTTGATAATGTTTGGCCGTGGCTATGCCTACTTCTGGTATGGCTTGGTCAATCAGACTCGCCGTTGTCGCGTTGTCTGTTCCCTTGAATTTCGTCATCCTGACCCTCTCCTCTGTCATAAGGCTTCTTCAGTTGCGCCATATCCAGCAGCAACGGATGAGTGATTGTTACGCAGGTCCCTCCCCCTTCTTTACTGTCCAATGCAATTCCATATTCCTCGCCAAAAGACAATCGTATACGCGCCTGCACATTTAGCATGCCGTAGCTCCTGCCATTTGTACGAACTCCCTTTTGTTTCTGTCTTCCTTCCATCGCTTCCAGTGGCCTTTCCAGCCATTCACGCAACTCACGCAGACGTTCCGCTGTCATCCCTGCACCGTCGTCACGTACCGTCAGCAGCAGCTTGTCGTCCTCGGCTTTAGCTTCTACGCAAATCGTGCCCGGACCGCGTCTGGCCTTAATGCCGTGATAAATTGCATTTTCCACCACAGGCTGAAGCATCAGCTTCAATACGAATAGATCCTTCAGCTCGTCGGGTACATTCAATTCCCAGCGAAGCCGGTCACGATAACGGGTTTGCTGGATTTGCATATAGCTTGAAATATGCTCAATCTCGGAGTGCAGCGGAATAAAGTCATCCCCTTTGGATAGCCCAAGGCGGAACAATTTCGATAACGCCCCCACCATGTCAGATACGTCGTCTGCTCCATTTTTTCGGGCCATCCAATGAATGGTATCTAGCGTATTGTATAGAAAATGAGGCTTAATATGCTCTTGAAGACTGCGCAGTTCGGCATCCCGTTTTTGCCGTTCCCTCAGTTCGCTAAGCGACATAAGACGGCGGATCTGCTCCAGCATTCGGTTAAAGCTCCGGCCCAGCATTCCGATCTCATCCCCGCGCTCACTCCACTGGCGAACCGTAAGATCCCCTGTCTCTGCCTTACGCATATAAGACATAAGCCGGAAAATCGGCTGCGCGATGGAACTGGACAATCGCAAGGATGCCGTTAAGCCAAACAGACATACAATGAAAACAAAACAAACGACATAGAACTGAATTTGCCGCACTTCCAGTGTAGACTCGCGCGCCGGGAATACTCCCACGGTTCTCCAGCCCGTGAACTCGGAAGCCTGGAACATGAACAGCAATTCCCTACCTCCCGCTTCACGGGTAAACATCCCGCTGTCCCCTGTGCCAAACCATTGCGGCGGAATGCGTTCAATCAAAGGCATATCCGGCATGTATACACTGCGTCCCTCAGCATCTGTCACCATGACATACCCGCTTTTGCCCAGGGTTACATCTCTGGCAGCTTGCGACACTGCCCGCAGCTTGAGATCGATCATAATCACACCCAGTACATGTCCCGTCTCCGAGTCCGTGACCGAGCGAACGACAGATACAATTTCGCTGTCTTTATATCGGACATGAGTGGTCACATTACGGTGACTTGGCTGTCCCAGCACCGTGAATATCCCTGCATGCTGCGCCGCCTGTGTGTACCAGTCTTCTTCCGTCAGGCTGCGCGTGCTTCGAGCATACATTTCATTGCTAATATAATCGCCTTTTTCGTTCACGATCAGAATCCCGGCTATTTCAGGATATAAGGTGGTAAAGCCCTGTAAAAATTGCTTCATTTCATACAGTGTATCCTGCTCCTGTACGGAACTTACTACCTGCTTGGAGCCTGGAGACTGGTTAAGGAGGGGCTGCTGTGCTTGCTTCCCTTGGTTTTCTGGCGCTGCACCACTTGTATGACCCGCGTGGCCATCAGCCAGGGTCCGTCCTTTCAAAAAATCCCCAATTTCAGGATTAAACGCAATCAGATACGTCATGTTCTGCAAATTTTCCATTTTGGTATCGAGTGCTTCGTTCACCTTGCCAATCAACTGCATCGTATGGTTTTCCACCTGCCGCTCCACAATTCGCTCCACTGTCCAATTCACCAGCAGGCCTAGTCCCAGCGAAGGCACGATGCCAAACAGCAGGAATAGCAGCATGAGCTGATAACGTAAAGGCATATTGCGCAAGCGTAACCTTGGCATCATTTGATGTACCCTTAATTGGATGCGCTTCCAATATTTATTTTGCATAATAATCATCTACATTCGCTTGGGTGACTACGGAAATCCCGGTATCCACCCGCACGGGCAGTGGCGTGTTATCTCCGGACGAAGAAGGTGCAGGAACCGTCAAATGATGATGCAGATGGAACAGATATTGGAGTGACCAATAGCCCATATTCCATGTCCCTTGCGCAATTGTGGCCGAGATCGTTCCATCACGAATCATATCGAGTGTCGCTTTATTCGTATCAAAAGAAATAATCTTCAGCGGATGACTGTTTTTTTGGCTCAGTGCCGCCTCCCCCACACCTGTTCCTCCGGTGGCTTCGGTCACAAAAATACCCGCCAGTTTCGGATAAGCTTTCATCAGCCTTAGCGATTCACCCCTGGACACCATCACGTCAGCGTGGCCATCCACCACTTCCACCACCTTCATGGCAGGATACTGCCGCTGAATGGTATCGCGAAAGCCACGCGAGCGTTCCTCATGATTCTGCTGCCCCGGCAGTGTCAGAATAGCGACTTGGCCTTCACGTCCCAGCAGCTCTGCCATTTTTTCCGCAGCGGTCACGCCCGCCTTGTAATTATCCGTACCCAAAAATGTATACGCCCGGCTCCCTGGTGCTCCGGCGTCAAACAGCACTACAGGAATATCCGCATCCAGCGCCTTATTAATGACCGGGATCAGGGAGTGGGGATCAATCGCTGATATGGCAATACCTGCGGGTTTACGAGCAATCGCCTGCTCAATGACAGTCATCTGCTCCTGAGCATCATACCGGGTAGCCCCCCGGTACTCCACAGTTACCCCCAAGGCATCCCCAGCATCCTCAAAACCTTTGAGCCCGCTTTTCCAATACTCCAAACCGGACTGGAACGTAATCATCATGTACGTTTCTCCGATGCTGCCTCGCAGCCCTTTTTCCTCCCAAGCTCCATTCAACCGCTCGGATTGTTCATATCTGAACACATAGAGAGCAAAGGCCGCAATTAACAGCATGTACACCAGCAGCGTTTTTTTCATCCTTCCTCTCCTCTTCCTATGCGTATCCTTTAATTTAAATTTACTTTGTTTTCATTTAGATTGTAAACGCAATCATATC
>NZ_JCAJRU010000004.1:0-53805 GCF_059447605.1 Paenibacillus sp. N119s
TAACTCGGCATCAGTCGCCGTGTTAATGTTTACCTTTTTTTCACCGGAAACGGATGGAATAACCGAATCATTCACCATACTTGTCCTACTCGTCGTTGCAGCCTTTGAACTGGCAACAGCTGTATCTGGTCTTGAATCAGCAATATCTGACTGCTCTACAGCACTTGAATTTCCCGTCGTAGAGTTTTCACTTCTAGCAGTAGCAGATACACCAGTAGAACGCTGCTTAGTATCGTGCTTCACATTGTCATCAGCTTCGACATTCCCACTGCGCTCAGCTTGGTCAGAAGACTCTTTTACAACATGCCTTCCTTGGACATAATCTTTGCTGTGCTGCGATTCCATTGGCTCCGACTCCATCACCAAAGCCTGTTCCACCTTATGGTTAAGCAAACTCCACTCTTCTTGGGGCTCAGTGCGCTGCCCTCCGGCAAACAAAATAAGTCCACTTCCGATTACAGCAAGCGTTATTGCTGTTCCTGTCCATACGCGTTTCATTTTCCGTATCGTCCCCTACTCCACATGAATTTCGGGAATTTGGGCCGACTGAAAACACCGTCCCAATCAAACAGAGCAAATCTGTTCATTTCCCACCAACCGGAGGTTGCAAGCACCTCCATACGGTCTCGCTGTGAATATTTATACAAAGAGCGGTACGACCCCGGGCACGGTCTAACATGCTCAGACATAAAATGGGTCATGTCGGCCAAGACCAAGTGCATACACTAAGAAGAATGACAGCACAGCGTCTGTACCGCAAAGTATGAAAGGAGGACGTTGAACAATGAAAGTAGGATTCATCGGGACTGGCAGCATGGGAAGTCTGCTCATTGAATCTTTTATTCATTCGAATGCACTCAAACCACAGCAAATATTAGCAAGCAACCGAACGTATTCCAAGGTAGCCGAGCTAGCCCTTCGTTATCCAGGTTTGCATGCAGCTCAAAGCAACCGTGAGACGGCAGCGGAAAGCGATATCCTGTTTATCTGCGTGAAGCCGCTGGAATCAAAAACCGTAACGGATGAAATACGCAACGTCATTACAGAAGAGCACATTGTCGTGTCTATCACAAGTCCGGTGCAGATCCGTATTTTGGAGCATGCCTTGAAAGCCAAAGTGTCCAAAATTATTCCGAGTATCACTCACCAGGTCGGAAGCGGAGCCTCACTATGCATCCATGGAAGCCGGATTACAGAGAAGGATCGCTCCCTTCTGGAAGATCTTATGTCCCACATCAGCAGGCCGATTCAGGTTAAAGAGTCTCATACACGGATTACATCGGATTTTTCGAGCTGCGGTCCTGCTTTCTTGGCCTTTTTTATGGACCAGTGGATTCAAGCCGCAGTTCAAGCTACGGGTATAGACCGTACAGAACTATGTGCTTTGGCCGGTGAAATGATCATCGGTACTGGAAAGCTGCTCACTGAAGGCGGGATGACACCAGCCGAGTTACAAGCAAGAGTAGCGGTTCCCGGAGGTATAACCGCCGAAGCTCTCGCATTGTTGGATATCAGCCTGCATAGTGTCTTCCCTGAGCTAATACGAGCCACGCACAACAAGTATGAAGAGGACATGCAAAAGATAGATGTCTCTTTCGGCTTAAAACCAATTAACCGGCAACAATATTAACCAGCTTACCCGGTACAGCAATTACCTTGCGAACTGTTTTACCAGCCAGCGCCTCCTGAATGCTGTCCAGCGACAATGCAAATGCTTCCATCGCTTTGGCATCAAGATCTTTAGCAATCGTTGCACGCTGTACAATTTTACCATTCATCTGAATGACAATTTCCACTTCAGCGTCCACCGTCCATGCTTCATCATAAGCAGGCCAAGCCGCGTAGGTAATGCTTTCGTTGTGTCCCAGCAGCTGCCACAGTTCCTCGGCTAGATGCGGTGCAAGCGGCGACAGCATTTGCACGAAGTTTTCCATCGCTGCACGCGGCAGAAGGTCTGCTTTGTATGCGTCATTGGTAAAGATCATCAGTTGGCTGATCGCTGTATTGAAACGCAATGCATCCAGGTCTTCGGTTACCTTTTTCAGCGTTTTATGCCAAGTCCGTTTGAACTCGTCACTACCGCTGTCATTTTTAATTTTTTCGTTCAGGCTGCCATCCTCGGAAACAAACAGGCGCCATACGCGGGACAGGAAACGATGCGCTCCCTCAACCCCATTCTCATTCCATGGCTTGGTCGCTTCCAGCGGTCCCATAAACATTTCATAAATACGCAGCGTATCGGCGCCAAACGTATTTACAATATCGTCAGGATTGATGACATTACCACGTGATTTACTCATTTTTTCATTGTTGTTGCCCAAAATCATGCCCTGGTTGACTAGCTTATAAAAAGGCTCTTTCGTTTCTACTACGCCGATATCATACAGCACCTTGTGCCAGAAACGGGCATACAGCAAGTGAAGAACCGCATGTTCTGCTCCGCCAATATACAAATCAACAGGCATCCATTCGCGCTGTTTCTCTTTGGATACAAGCTCTTTATCATTTTTCGGATCAATAAAGCGCAGGTAATACCAGCAGCTTCCTGCCCATTGCGGCATCGTATTTGTCTCGCGACGTGCTTTCATACCTGTCTCAGGATCAACGGTTTCTACCCAATCTGTCGCATTCGCCAGCGGGGATTCACCCGTACCAGAAGGCTTGATATTCTCCATCTCTGGCAGTACAAGCGGCAGTTGATCCTCAGGAACTGTTTTGATCGTTCCATCTTCCAGATGAATTACTGGAATCGGCTCGCCCCAATAGCGTTGGCGGCTGAACAGCCAGTCACGCAGACGGTAGGTTACTTTTCCTTGTCCCTTACCCTCAGCTTCGAGCCATTCGATCATTTTCGGAATAGCTTCCTCATTGGTAAGCCCATTCAGCAGGCCTGAATTGACATGCGGGCCATCCTCAGTGTATGGCTCTTTGTCCACATCTCCACCTTGAACGACCTCAGTGATTTTCAATCCGAACTTTTTGGCAAATTCCCAGTCACGTGTATCATGCCCCGGTACAGCCATGATTGCACCTGTTCCGTAGCCTGCCAGTACATAGTCTGCGATCCAGATTGGCAGCTTTTCGCCATTCACCGGATTCACGGCGTAAGCTCCTGTAAATACGCCTGTTTTATCTTTGGCCAGATCCGTACGCTCCAGATCGCTTTTACGAGCAGCTTGTTCACGATACTGTTGCACAGCGTCCTTTTGCTCAGGTGTAGTAATCATATCGACCAATTCCTGCTCTGGAGCCAGCACACAGTAGCTTGCGCCGAACAATGTATCTGGACGAGTTGTAAATACAGTGAGTTGCTCGTCATAGCCTTCAATTGGGAAATGAACCTCTGCCCCGGTAGACTTACCAATCCAGTTCCGCTGCATATCTTTAATACTCTCGGACCAGTCCAGTTCCTCCAGATCGTCAAGCAGACGATCCGCGTATTCCGTAATTTTCAGCATCCATTGACGCATTGGTTTGCGGATAACCGGATGACCGCCACGCTCACTCTTACCGTCAATTACTTCTTCATTCGCCAGTACTGTTCCCAGTGCTGGACACCAGTTTACAGGCACTTCAGCTACATAAGCGAGACCGCGCTTGTACAGCTGGATGAAAATCCACTGTGTCCACTTGTAATAATCAGGATCTGTGGTGCTAATTTCACGGTCCCAGTCATATGAAAAGCCAAGTGATTTGATTTGACGGCGGAAGTTGTTTACGTTCTTCACCGTAATTTCGCGCGGGTGCTCACCTGTATCCAGCGCATGCTGCTCAGCAGGCAGACCGAAGGCGTCCCAACCCATCGGATGCAGCACGTTGTAGCCGCGCATTCTTTTATAACGTGAAACAATATCTGTAGCTGTGTATCCCTCCGGGTGGCCTACATGCAGACCAGCTCCAGATGGGTACGGAAACATATCCAAAGCATAAAACTTCGGTTTGCCCGGCTCTTCCCCAGTGCGGAACGTCTTGTTCTCATCCCAATATTTCTGCCATTTTGGTTCAATACTTTGCGGTTGATAGCCGTGCTTCGGCTGTGTGTCTGTCATTGTCTTTTTCCTCCTCAAACGGTATGCAACAAAAAAACCTCTGCATCCCGTAGCGTGTCAGCGCTAGGGACGAGAGGTTATATTCCCGTGGTACCACCCTAGTTAGCAGAAAGCGTTCTTCGCGTTCTACTCCCTTTGCACCTGATAACGGAGGTGATCCGATGCGTGTTAATAACAGAAAGCCAACACTTATATAGTGCTTACCTGCGTTGGGCGCATATCTCCGAGGCGAGTTCGCTTTGCACTGTCAACCGGCTTGCACCACCCGCCGGCTCTCTACATGTCCAGACAAAACTACTATTCCTCATCAGCGATTGTTTAACCGTTAATAATGGCACTATTATATTGAAAACCACGAAAAAAGTCAAATAAGGCACTGTAAAGTGAATATATGAATGCAAAAAGACGCCCTTCATGTCTTCATGAAAAGCGTCTTTCTTTTTATGTTAGCCAAATGAATACTAGCTATTTTACAGCGACATAAAACAGTCTCGCCGCGTCATCTTCTGCTTCTACCCATTCAAAATCCGCATATACCTTTACATCGCGAAAACCCGCTTTGGACAATTCTGCCTTCATCCAGTCTGGATCGTAAGCCCGCTGTACATGAATTTCCTCAAAACGCTGGTACAGATCACGACCTTCTTGTTCTGCTTTCGCAAAAATACTGAGATGATGTTCAATTTCGCAACGGGGAGTGTCCAACGCACATGTCCAAATATATGAGATGGAGCGTTCATCCAATACGAATGGTTGTTCTTCGTCATAACGCAAAAATGTCTGGGGATGATGCACATCAAATAGAAAGGTTCCACCAGGCTTCAGACCAGCATACGTTCTACGAAAAGTAGAAATGATATCTTCTTCCTCAAGTAAATAATTCAGGCAATCGCAAAAAGAAATGACAGAATCCACAGGCTCCGGTAAAATCCACTCCCGCATATCCTGTTGTATCCAGCGAACGCTTCCCTCACGAAACAATCGCTGTCCCTGAGGAGAGTTTTCCATTTTGCGACGGGCTACTGCCAGCATGTCTGAGGATAAATCGATGCCAGCTACCTCAAAACCCGAGTTAACCAGTGGAATCGTAATTGAGCCCGTACCGCAGCCCAGTTCGGCCACTGTATGTGGCATACCGTATTGGTCCCAAGCCTGCCGTGCAAAGCGCAACCAGTCAGGATACGGCATGTCCTGCATAAGCTCATCGTACACATAAGCAAACTTACGGTAAGACGCCATCTTTTATTCCCCATTCCCGTCCTTCGGTTTAGGCATTTTCTCCACGAGGTAAGTCCAGTTTTCCTTCTGTGTAACCAGTCCATCCTTCATCAACTTGCCCATCGCACGCTTGAAGGCGGATTTACTGATACCAAACCGTTGCTTGATAATATCCGGCGGCGTCGCGTCAGAATATGGCATGCCCCCACCCGGTCGTTCCTTCAAAAAGGCAATCAACCGATCCGCATCCTCATTACGGCCTACTTCCTTGCGTGGCGCCATTGCCAGATTGACCCGGCCGTCCTCGCGAACAAGCGTGACCCGTACCTTAACCTCCTCGCCCAAGCGAAGCATACGGTTACGTTCCGAGGAATGAATCATTCCTATTGCACCAAAACCAAGCACACCACCGTCCACCAGGACGAATGTGCCCATCTGAAGCGGCTTGTATACCGTCGCCTGCACCCACGTATTGAGCCATGAACTAGGAGCATGAAAGCACAATGGAGCCAGTTCCTGCTCCCCTGCCAGCTTGGCTCGCAGTCTGCCTTGTTTGTCATGCTCCATAATGGCATACACATAGTCACCCACACGAGGATGCAGATCCCGATTTTCAGGCAACTCACGAATCGGCAGCAAAAGTTGACGCCCCAATCCCATCTCCAGGAAACAGCCCAAACGCGGATGCACGTCAGCCACCTCAAGCTTGGCCATTTCACCCAGAGACAAGAACGGCTTTTTCATAGTTGCAGCCAAACGGTCCTCTGTATCGTGGAAAATAAATACCTCTAACCGTTCGCCCACCTCGATTTCACGAGTCAGCTCCGTATAGTGCAACAGCACATCCTGCGCACCGACGGTAAGAAAGTAGCCGAAAGGAGATACCTCACGATCCACCATAATGGTGACATAAGTACCAGCGATCAAACTCATACTTTCTCCACAACCTTAGCATCCGACCAGAGTCGTTCAATGTTATAATATTCGCGTTCGTCACGATGGAAGACATGCACTACGACGTCCCCCAGATCCATTAGAACCCAGCGAGCGGAATCCATCCCTTCGATTCCTTTGATGGTTACACCTTCGTCATGAGCGCGTTTGCGAATTTCAGTTACAATGGCCTGTACTTGTGTGTCCGAATTACCGTGGCAAATTACAAAATAATCCGCTACCAGCGATACTCCGCGCAAATCCAGTGCGACAACATTCATTGCCTTTTTATCATTAGCGGCCTCAACCGCCGTTTGCATTAATTTCTCATTCGTTAGGGTCATTCATGAACCTCCATTTTTTTCTGTTTTAGCTGTTGAATCAAGTCATTGCGTGACAAGACCGTCAGCGGGAAAATAACCTTTTGCTTCTCCAGCAACAATGAAATGGTAGAATCAAATCCAGCGATAAGGCCCTGCTCTAAGCTTTTCTTTGCCTGCTTACGGATGTGTTCAACCCCAGGAAAATCCCGCCCCGGTTCGATGTAATCAGCTAGACACACGACTTTGTCCAGCAGGCTCATCCCAACGCGTCCTGACGTATGCCAGCGGATCGCATTCCTTATTTCAGGATCATCTACTCCGTAATCTTTTGCTGCAACGCAGTATCCCACCTCTGAATGCCAGAGCTGCTTGTCATGCTTCAATAGCTCCTGATCACATTCAGGATGGCTTCGAATGACTTCTTCCATCTGTTGAACAGGCCAATATTTCGCTACATCATGCAAAATAGCCGCCAGTTCCGCCTTATCCGGATCTGCCCCATAGCGCTTCGCAAGCTCCACAGAGGTATGCATCACACCCAGTGTATGTTTCCAGCGTTTTTCAGGCATCTGGCCAGATACGGCTTCCATTAGCTGCTCACGGCTGTACTTCATACAAACCGCCCCTTGTAATATAGTCATGTACACGATCAGGCACAAGATAACGAATAGTGCGCCCTTCTGCAGCACGCTCCCGAATATCCGTCGAAGAAATGTCCACCACTGGCATATCCGCCAGCAGCACCTTGTCCTGCAAATAATGTGGCAACTCATTCAGTGCAAGCTGGAACCCCGGTCGCCGAACCCCAATAAAACGAATCCGCTGCGCCAATTCCTCAATTCCCTGCCAATGAGGCAAGTAGTTCACCATATCCGCACCAATGATAAAATAAAAATCTACAGCAGGATGCAGCTCCTGGAGCTTCTTGATCGTGTCAATAGTATAGGATACCCCTCCGCGAAGCACCTCAATATCCAGCACTTCAAAAGCAGGATGATCCGCTACCGCTTCACTCGTCATCTCCAAACGCTCTTTGCCGCTTGCCCCCGCTTGATGCTTGTGCGGAGGAATATGAGAAGGCATAAACCATACTTGATCCAGCCCATAGGCATCTCTTGCCGCTTCCCCAGCCAGCAGATGTCCGATATGAATCGGATCAAATGTACCACCCATAATACCGATTTTCATAATTTTCTCCCCGCGTATTATCCTCTAGGCAATTCGATTTGCTTATGATCACGAGATTCCTTGTACAAAATAATGGTGCTTCCAATCAGCTGCACAAGCTCTGAACCCGTTTCTGCTGCCAGTTCTTCCGCAATTTCATGCTTGTCGTCCAAACAGTTGTTCAAAATTTGCACTTTCATCAGCTCACGCTTTTCAATCGCATCGTTGATGTGACGCATAAGGTGCTCATTGGTACCATTTTTACCTACTTGAAAAACCGGGTCCAAATGATGCGCCATCGAGCGCAGATATCTTTTTTGTTTACCTGTTAACATGTATATTTAACCCCTTCGTCGCCACATATACAATGCGGCATTTCCATAATTTTAAAGTATAATCCACTTACGACAGGCTGCTCAGCACCGCCGCTCTCATTGGGTCTACTGCAGGAGCTACGCCCGTAAAATACTCAAAAGCCACTGCCCCCTGATACACAAACATGCCCAAGCCTCCATGTACAGTGCAGCCGCGCTGTTCACGGCTTTCTCGTAAAAGTCTCGTTTCCAGCGGGTTGTAGATTAAATCACTCACAATAATCCCCTTTGGAATCAGACCCGTTTCCACTGGAAGCTCATCCGATAAAGGAGACATTCCGACCGAGGTTGTATTAATCAACACATCTACTGCAGTGAGCACACTCTTGGCATCCTCGTTGGAATAGCCCGTGACTGGAATTGCCTCTGTCGTCCACTCCAGTGCCAGCTGTTCAGCTTTGTCACGTGTTCGGTTCAGAATGATAACCGATTCAGGCTGTTCCTCCAATAGGGCATGAATTACGCCACGGGCAGCCCCACCGGCTCCGAGAACGGCAATTTTTGCGCCTTTTAACTCGACAGAAGTCTCTTCCTTGAGGGAACGCACGTAGCCAATTCCGTCCGTGTTATAGCCCTTGAGTCGTCCATTGTCATTCACTATCGTATTAACAGCGCCGATGAGCCGAGCCCCTTCATCAATCTCATCCAGATATTTCATAATCTCGACTTTATGGGGAATCGTTACATTGACTCCACGGAAACGCAAGGCACGAATCCCCTTCACGGCATCTTCCAGTTGGTCCGGCGTGACATGAAGAGGTACAAAATCCCCTTCAATCCCCGCTGCCTGTAAGGCTACTTTATGCATAAGAGGCGATTTGGAGTGCTTGATCGGATCACCCAATACGCCCAATAGTACAAGACCTCGTTCGGTTGCTCCAGACTCCCCGCTGTTCATCGTTGCTCTCCCCCATATTGCAAAATATTAGGCCGCTCAAATACATGAATGGCGGCAGGAACCAATATGTGTTCCTTGCCGCCCTATAACTTGGTTACCGCATTGTTAAATCAACGCAGGCCGCAAAAGCACACGGACTCCCCGAGGAGCATGAACCGCTACCAGAGCTCCGTTCTCGCTATTCACTCTAATCCATCCCAAACCGGATATATAGATGTCCGATGGAGACTTGCGTGGAACACGGAACTCATGTCTTGTCCACTCTGGCATCTCTGCCAATTGATCGCGTGTTGGCGGAGACAATAACTCCCCAGCATGATCAGCGAACAGCTGATCAGCCCGTTCCAGCTTGGTGCGATGTATTTTAAGACCACTGTTAATGTAGCAGGTAAAAGATTGATGCTGACCATCTACAAAATCGAATCGGGCCATTCCTCCGAAAAACAGTGTTTGCCCGGAATCCAACTGATATGCTGCAGGCTTCAAGGGTTTGTCAGGCATAATGGAGCTCAAATCCTGACGGGAGACAATTTCACTAAATCGCCAAGGGTATACAATACCCGGAGTATCAATAATGTGCTTGCCGTCGTCAAGCGGGATATTCACCATATCGAGTGTAGTCCCAGGGTAACGGGACGTGGTGAGTTCCTGCTCCATATCACTGTAATCGCGAATCAGGCGGTTAATCAGCGTGGATTTGCCTACATTTGTGGCACCAACCACATATACATCGCGGTTACCACGCAGTTCGGATACCACATCCAGCAGACGGTCAAAGCCCTGATTTTTTTTAGCTGAGCACAATACGATTTCTTCCGTGCGTAGCCCTTGCTCCTTCGCCTGCTTTTGTACCCAGTTACGTACCTTGTTCCAATTTGTCACCTTGGGCAACAAATCGGTCTTATTGACTGCCAGTACAACCGGATTGGAACCTACAAAACGCTGTAAGCCGGAAATCAAGCTGCCTTCAAAGTCAAAAATATCTACAATGTGGATAACAAGCGCATCCTTGTCCCCAATCTGACTAAGCAGCTTCAAGAATTCATCCTGATCTACCGTCACCGAAGAGGTTTCATTATAGTTTTTGATCCGGAAGCAGCGCTGGCAAATAACCGGTTCGCGAGTTAATAATTTCTCAGGAATATATCCCGGAAGGTCCGGACTAGTGGTCTGCATGGTGATACCGCAGCCACTACATTTGACGGCAGTTCCGCCGTCAGGTCTTTCAGTCATTCTTCTTTTCCTCCTCAAGCCATAAGCCTTTCTTACGCAACCTTGTGAGCGCGATTCGCTCTAACCGTCGATTAAATCGGGTCATGACTCCTTCATCATGAATGGAGATCGGCAGCACCAAAACGGTATGCAAACCCATTCGGTTGCCTCCCAATACGTCCGTCAACATTTGATCCCCGACCATAATAGTCTCTTCCGGAGTAAGTCCCATCATACGTATAGCTCTGCGAAAGGACGAGTTAGATGGTTTCCGGGCGGCATGTATAAATTCAATGTCCAAAGGCGTAGCAAACACGGATACACGGTCCATATTGTTGTTAGACACGATGACAAGCTTAAAACCCGCCTGTTTGACCTTTTCAAACCAGGCCACCAGCTCGGGAGTTGCGTTCGGCGCTTTCGCACCGACCAGCGTGTTATCCAGATCCGTAATAATGCCGCGATATCCTTGAGCATACAAGCCTTCAAGATCAATATCAAAGACGGTATTCACCCGTAATTTGGGCATCAGCATTTCAAACAACGTCGGTCACCTCAGTTTCATACGACAAACTATACCATATTACTATGGCTTAGTAAAAAGCTATCCGCAACAAACGGACAGCTTTTTACTAAACTTATAGATTAAGATGAAAAATTACACTGCTCGAACTTAATAAAAATAAACTAGCCTTCATCCTTCTGATCAGACTTTGCTTTACGTCCAGTCCATCGTTTTATCCATGATTCCTTCTGCAACAGGAAAGCTTGCTGACGAACAGTGCGCCAATCCTCCGCGGTTACCGACGAAGGACTATAACGCGCCTGTTCAAAATATCCGAGCAAATGATGTAAAATCGCAGCGCGTTTCGGTGTTTCTTGTGACCACCTGTCGACTGATTCCCTCAGCGTCTCATGGCTGGCACGGACAAAGCCCTTTTTTCGCATATACCGTAACCAGTGTTCCGTTTCGACGACCACCTTTTCATCGGGGGTCAGCGGCTTACCTGTACGTAAACGCAGTAGATAAAAGTGAATGTCTGCCCGGTTACGCCAGATGATATAAGCAGCCCATAATAGAAGAATGGCAACAGCAGAGCCTATGATTACAGGATGAATCTCAAAGCTTTCCCCTGGGTTCATCTGCGGGGTTTGCTCAGGCTGCTCTGGTTCTGGCTGATCTTTGACCGCTGGGGCTTCTGGAGTCTTTGAATCCTCCTGCTCTGTAAGCAGTGGCATGTCAAAGCCAGGTGTAGCCTCTACAGGAATCCAGCCATATTCGCCTAAATATACCTCTGCCCAGGAATGAGCGTCCGCGTTTGTCACGGAGTAAGAGGACATGTTTTCGTCACCATCGCCCGCAGTTGCATCATCGGAAAACGTCTGCTGGCCAGGAGCATACCCTTTGACCCAACGGGCTGGAACCCCAACGGAGCGAGCCATTACGACTAATGAAGTGGAATAATAATCGCAATAACCCTCCCGAATCTCAAACAGAAAAGCATCCACGAAATCCCTGCTTCTTTTCCGTGAAAGATCCGGATTGTTCGTATATGCATAATTTTGCTGTAGGTACTGCTGTAGCAATCCGACTTTTTCATACGGCGTTTTGGCCGTTGCCGTTACATTGCGAGCCAAATCACGAACCCGCTGCGGCAACTCCTTTGGAATTTGCAAGTAGGCTTCCTGTTTGTTTTTTCCATACAACTCATTAAAACTTTTTCTACGCAGCTCTTTCTCAGGGATCACAGGAACATGCGATACCAAAGTATACGTTTTAGGATAAGCAGTTCTTCGAGAGGATGGATTCCAAAGAAGTTCTGCCTGTTTCGGGTTCCAATGCAACCCGTTGGCCCGTGAATCTCTATCTACCGATTGAACACGATGCACCGAATAGGCGCCAAACAGAACAGGGTAGCTCTGATCATTTTGCATTGTAATGGTCTGTACGACCTGCTCAGTGGAATGCTTCGTTTCTTGTGCGTTTTCAAGCTCTGCGGTCATCGACACCTCATTTGGTGCTGGATCATCGTTGCCCACGTCACTCCAGCCTGTACCGGAGTAGGTTCGTTTCGTTTCTCCTCGCCAATAGCTTCGCTGATTAGTTGTGATGGTCATGACAGGTGAATAATCAAAATTAAAGCCTCCACCCAATCGATTATCCTGGCGACTATAACCCGATGCAGTGTTCATCCGCTGATTCAGTACCCCAGATCCATTGGTGGTTCCTGCGGTGGTTGAGCTAGTGCGCTGGGTCCACGCTGTATAGGGGTCCGTCAAAGCTGGCTGCACCTCGGGCATATTCACACCAGCCATAATAATGAGCGCAAAAATGACAGCAATATTAGCCGCAATTTTATACGGATAACGCCGAATCTGCTTCCATCCTTGAGGATAATGCTGACGAAAATACTGCAAATGCTGTGTCACTAGCCATCCCATACCAGCAAAGACAATCCAGGCAACCTCCTCCCACAACACAGTTGGTGTGAAGGAATCAAGCACTGCCAGAGCTGCAATATTGATGCCCACAAAAACCAGAATCCGCTGCTTCGTGGTAACGATAAGCGGGACCATCTCAATAACTAGCCAAGCAATGAGGGAAAACCAAACATAAGGAGACATGTTAGATATAAATTGGTCTAGACGATTGGCCACCCCACCAAAAGGGATAATAATGGAGTAAGACACCAATGTCCGATACAAAATAAAAAATAGGGTTACAGCCTTAACGACAAATTCTATCCATGGACGGAATGGTAGTAAAATCTTCACCAGCGCCAGCATGGTAATGGTCATCAGTACAAGTGCCCTTGTTTCTTCCAGCCATAATTCGGAAGCAAAAGACACCCATTGCATAGCAATAATAATAATCCATAAGAAAGTAAAGGCGGGGGGCCAGGATCTCTTTAACGATTGTAACCAGCTTTTCATTGTGTCCCTCCCCCCATTACAGCCGGAAGCTCTTCGAGGCTCTGAACATCGTAGCCCTTAATTCCCCTTGCTCGAAGCATACTCATCCATTTTTCAGCTTCTCCCTCGGCAGAGCCTTCCCCAATATAGACGTGGCACGGGGTCATCCCCCGGGTATCGGCCCAGCGAAGAAGTTCCAGCGCCTGCTGATCCTTCAGCGGACTAATCAGTATAAAATAACAACCTTGTGGAAACTGGCGCACACAGCTCTCTACAGCGGTCATCAAGCTGCCTTGCGAAGTGGTGTGAATGTCCACCAAGTGATGCATCATTCGTTGTCGTTCCATCATCTGCTCACTTGGCTGAAAAACGGTCCCCTTCTCTCCAGCTGTACACAGTCCGACCCCCATCCGCTCCCGTCCACCATATTCCAGCAATGAAGCGGTAGAAGATACAGCTAGTTCAAACTGATTGGCGTTTACATAATGCCTTGTTTGTACGTCCAGTACAAGCATTGTTTTGGGAACCGTTTCATGTTCAAATTCCTTGGATTTCCAGCTACCTGTACGAGCTGTCGCATTCCAGTGGATGCGTGAAAAACGATCTCCATATACATAATCCCGCACACCATTGATTTGGGTCGTTTCACGACGTGTTCGAGTTTGAACGGTCTGCGGCCCAGACATCCTTGAGCGGCGATCATTGATCTGCCAATATGGAATGAATACCGTTCGGGGGAGCACCCGAAATTCACCCCGTGCATTCAATTTGCCCTTGTGCTCCAACAGGCCAAAGATGTCCTCACTCACACATTCGGTTTCCTCAAAATAGTAACTTCCTCGTTCTAAAGCAGGGGTTTGAAAAGTAAGCTGGCCGCCCCCTTTCATACTGGGGATGACACTGTCTTCAAACGACCAGGATTCCCCTGTATGTCGCTTAAGCACCTCACGAACAATGACATAGGGTAACGGAAGAAAGCCTGGAATGCTCAAACTGAGCTTTACATGCACCTGATCTCCCGCATGCAGCAGTTCCCCAAACTCCGAGCCTTGCGAAAGCTGCCGGTAGCCCTGGACGCGACGAACTCCACTCAGACCCACCATCCATAAATAAACGATTAACAACGTAACCATAGAAAACAGCATGACCGATGTCTTTCCGCCCTGAAACAACAAATAAAGCAGGCACACCACCCATATAAATAGCATAAGCCAGATACGACTTGATAGCCGGGGAAGCCTGCGCTTCCTTTTGACCATACTCATTCCCTAAGAACGCTCCATTCGTACGGGTACATGAACTTGTCGGAGCACGGACTGCAGCACGGACTGGGCGTTGGAACTATCCAGGCGCGCTTCGGGGCGAAGTAGCAAACGATGCGTCAGCACATAAGGCGCCAGCGCCTTCACATCATCAGGCAGGACATAGTTGCGATTGTCTTGAAAAGCATATGCCTTGGCAGCCATGACAAAAGCAAGTGCAGCCCGTGGACTAGCGCCCAGCAGCACGGATGGGTGTTCTCTTGTTGCTCGTACGATATCGAGTAAATAGGAAGTCACCGCTTCATCCATATAGATATCTCTGATTTCCTGCTGGATGTCAGCAATCTGTTCCATATGCGCTACAGCCTCCAGACGGTCTGCTGGCTGGCCCGCCTGATGATGAAGCAGCATGTTTCGCTCCGTCTCCAAATCAGGATAGCCTAAGCTGATTTTGAGCATAAATCGATCTAATTGCGCTTCCGGCAGCATATAAGTGCCTTCAAAATCAATCGGATTTTGAGTGGCACACAACATAAATGGATGAGGCAACATATGAGTGTCCCCATCCACCGTCACACTTCGTTCCTCCATAACCTCCAGCAAAGCCGACTGGGTTTTCGTCGTGGCGCGGTTAATTTCGTCTGCCAGCAAAATGTTAGTCATCACAGGACCCGGACGGAAATAAAAACGCTCGTCCCGTGGATGAAATATAGATACGCCTGTAATATCGCTCGGTAGAATATCAGGGTTACATTGAACACGGCGATAATCACCACGCATGGATTTAGCGAGAGCCTTGATCATTTGCGTTTTCCCCGTACCCGGAACGTCCTCGATCAGAATGTGTCCACCTGCCAGCATAGCTGTAAGCAGTAATTTTATTTCAAAGGATTTACCTAATATGCATGATTCCAAATTAGAACGGATTGCAGATACAATCTGCACAGATTCTTGACGCACGGGCATAACTCTGTGAACCTCCTAGATAGCAACATGTTTCCTATTATTGTACATGAAGGCGGACACAGAGTACACTTAACTCCCTGCCCATATTATTCAAGCTCCATCTGTTCTCGTACGTACCTGTTTTGGTACAGCCAAAAAAACCCTTCGATTTATAAAATCCGAAGGGTTCACGTATACAAATATATTTTACTTTTGTCATATTCAAAGCATCTGCTTCTATATACTTCCTTTTGGACGAACAAACAAGCATGCCAGAAAAGAGAAAATAATCGCCGAGGAGATCCCTGCACTTGTTACACTAAAGATCCCTGTAATGACACCAAGCCATCCGTCCTTTTCCAATTCAGTTAATGCACCATGTACGAGTGAGTTACCAAAGCTGGTAATTGGAATCGTCGCACCCGCTCCGGCAAATTTGATAAGTGGATCATATATACCGACAGCGTCTGCAATTGCCCCTGCTACAACCAACGTACTCATTGTGTGTGCCGGGGTCATTTTGATTACATCCATCATCAACTGACCAACGACACAAATGGCACCGCCCACTAAAAAAGCCCATAGATATATCATACTTGTCCTCCCGCTTCAAAAGCTACAGCATGTGCAATACAAGGGATGCTTTCACCCTGCTGTGTAGTCAAAGGAGATAATAACGCACCGGTTGCAACGACCAGCACCTTTTGTAATTCTCCCTTTTCGAGCCGCTTTAACAGATGCCCATAAGTTACAACAGCTGAGCATCCACAACCACTTCCCCCTGCAATAACCTTCTTTTGCTTATTGATGTCATAAATCAGTAAACCGCAATCATTAAATTCCGTCTGACTCATATCAAATCCGTCTTTTTTGAGCAGCTCCTTGGCAATCGGCAGCCCTACAGAGGCTAAATCCCCTGTTACAATAAGATCATAATATCCAGGGTCCCTGCCAGTATCCCGAAAATGAGACAAAAGCGTATCCGCTGCTGCTGGAGCCATAGCCCCGCCCATATTAAAAGGGTCTTTAATACCCATATCTATTACACGCCCGATGGTAGCACAATCCACCACCGTTCCTGACTTGGCATGTCCTATAATGGCCGCACCTGAACCAGTAACCGTATACTGAGCCGTCGGGGGCTTTTGTGCTCCATATTCATTAGGATAGCGGAATTGTTTTTCTGCAGTACAGTTATGGCTAGTTGTGCTGGCCATTACGTAGTCGCCTGCCTCTGAATCCACAATAAGTGATGCTAAAGCCAAACTTTCCATCGACGTTGAGCAGGCACCGAATACGCCTAGATAGGGAATAGCAAGCTTGCTAGCCGAAAATGAGCTGCTGATAATCTGATTCATCAGATCACCACTTATAAAAAATTGCACTTCCTCTTTGTTTAAATTAGCATTGATTAACGCAAGCTCTGTAGAATGCTCAATTAATCTTCGTTCCGCTTTTTCCCATGTTTTCTCATTTATTTCGATATTGTCATAAATATAATCGAAATCTGTGGACAACGGTCCCTCCCCTTCATCTGGGCCTACGACAGTTGCACTTCCAATGATGCGCGGTCTCGACTCAAACTTCCAGGTTTGTCCTCCCTGTCTTTTCATAAGTGATTGCCCCCCACACCGAGGATCGCGTAGATCACGCCCACGATAAATGCCGCCACCACACCGAATACGACAACTGAGCCTGCCAGCTTGAACATATTGGCGCCCACTCCGAGTACCAATCCCTCGGAACGATACTCCAATGCAGATGAACACATCGAGTTCGCAAAACCTGTAATAGGTACTGCGGTTCCCGCACCTGCCCATTGTGCAATCTTATCGTAGACCCCGATGCAGGTTAATATAACTGACAACAAGATCATCATGGATGCAGTTGGTGCTGCAGCTTCTTTGGCGGAAATATGCATCCCTGCCATAAAGGCTTCCTGGATTGCCTGCCCAATCACACAGATAACGCCTCCGACCAGAAAGGCACGCACACAATTGGCAAATACGTTTCTGGAAGGTTCATGCTTTTGGGAAACACTCTGATAGTCTTTCTCATTTATGGACAACGGCGACGAATTGGTACGAAAACCGCGCTGTCCCGACTTAGCTGGCATCATTCACCACCCCTTATTCGTAAGTTCCGCGCTTTGGCGGTTCAGATTGCTTGGCTCCTTAACATTATGAGCTTTTTGGGGAAATGTTATGTCAGGAAAATGATATCGTGGACATTCCGTACAAATCCATTCATACTGAATAGATGACAACCACTGGTTAATTAATAAGGAGTGAGGTATACATCATGGAAGCAAAAACATTGGAGTTGTTTAAAACCTTAACCGAGTTCCCTTCCATCTCTGGACATGAGCGTGAGTTGCGGGCATGGGTTAAAGAACGAATATCCGGTTATACGGATGAAATCGTGCAGGACCGTTTGGGCAGTCTTTTTGGCGTGCTGCGCGGGCAAGAAAGTGGCCCCCGTGTAATGGTAGCTGGGCATCTGGATGAAGTTGGTTTTATTGTGAATGGCATTACGGAAAATGGAATGATTCGCTTTCAGCCGGTTGGAGGCTGGTGGAGCCAATCCATCATGTCACAACGTCTTCAAGTATTGACTCCAAATGGTCCAATGATCGGTGTAGTTGGCTCTATCTCACCACACTTGCTTGATGAAGCACAACGCAGTAAGCCGATGGACATTAAGCATATGTACCTGGATATTGGCGTAGACAGCAGACAGGAAGCGCAAGATCTGGGGATCGTACCCGGAACAGCTATCGCCCCGATCTGTGATTTCACTCCACTTGCGAATCCCAAAAAAATCATGGCAAAAGCATGGGACAATCGATATGGTGTAGGCCTGGCCATTGAGCTCCTAGAGGCATTACATAAGGAAAAGGATCAGCTTCCAAATACATTGTATGCAGGAGCTACGGTTCAGGAGGAAGTGGGACTGCGTGGTGCACGCACTGCTGCCAATCTGATCCAGCCGGATATTTTCTTTGCACTGGATTGCAGTGCTGCCAACGATATGGGTGGAGATCCGAATGCATACGGGCAGCTTGGCAAAGGCGCATTGTTGCGGGTATTTGATCCTGGTATGATTACACACCGCGGGATTGTGGAATACGTGCAAGATATGGCGGAAACCCACAAAATCAAGTACCAATATTTTATCTCCACAGGAGGAACGGATGCTGGTCAAGTGCACTTGAGCGGAATTGGTGTGCCATCCACCGTCATCGGCATATGTGGACGATACATCCATACATCCTCTTCCATCATTCACACGGATGATTATGATGCAGCCAAGGAGCTGATCATTAAGCTGGTTCAAAATCTGGATCGCACAACGCTGAATACCATTGTTGAGCGAGCTTAAAAAGTAACAAAGAATAGGAAGCTATAAAAAACAGTCAAGACACATACAACGTGCACTTGACTGTTTTTTTAGATTAATAGAAGCAAAAAATATAGGAACTCAAATTAAATGCTTGTACCGAAGTAGCGCAATCACTACGAGTACAGCTGTTAAGGCGATACATACATTTTCTACCTTTGTTCCCTTCCGGGTTCCGGTGCTCATCAATTTAAATCGAAGCTTCCATTTAAATGGTGGCAAAGGCTTAATTCCGTTATTCGTCAAGGAATCTGCCAATAAATGCAGCAAATATGCCATACCTCCAGCCAGCCATATGCTATCGCCATGCAAACGTGTGGTACCATACAGCAATGCAGTCCATGCTGCTGTCCCATACACCGTATGCGTCAATCCTCGGTGTGGAACAAGCGTACATATGATCAGCAGACACCCGGCGATATAATTCCAGGGCGCATATGATTCTCCATACCACGCTAGGCCGATCCCAATTAGAAAAATAATAACTTTACGCATGGACCGTGAAGGCATAAAAGAAGCGCTGATCATCAGCAAAGCCAAAACAAGATTCCAGGGCGGCGGAGCCAAACGAGTAAAGAACACCCAACCCGCAGCCACGATCATTAGAAGCTGTACGAGTCTAAGCAACTTGTTCGGTAACGCCCGGCTCACAAGCATGGAATTAGGCTCGTCAATATCCGGCAACAATGAACCGACCACAGCAACGGCCACGGCAGCCGGGGTCACTTCGTACCCGCTTAAGGCTAATACTGACAGGGAGACCCCGGTTCCAATAATTAAATGGGCTCTTCCCATCATGATGCATAACATCCTTTCGTTGCAGCATACACAGAGTCGACACTACTCTATTAAAATCAGCATGATTCGATTGTATACGACAATCAAAAGGAGAACAATAGTTCGCTTATTCTATTTAAAAGACTTCATCCAAAAGTCCTAGTTTAGTCCCTATCACTTCATCCTCCCCTTATTCCTTATCTACACAGTCATTTTTTAAAAACACACCATATGTCCTATGAGTAGATCGACAAATACTTCCAACTGTATCTTTTTGCCTCAAAGTCCTATTGTACAATTTGGAATATTAGGTAATATAGTGTTTATATTTGCTATATAAATCTATTACATGAACAAGGAGGAAATCATTTTGCGAGAAAAATCTCTGTTCCGAAAGTTCAAAACAATCGGTCTGACATCGTTGCTAAGTGTCGTATTGTTCGCCCTGCCTGCTTCAGCTGCTTGGAATGATACATACACGGGGTACGCCACATATACAGGATCAGGTTACTCTGGAGGAGCCCTGCTGCTTGACCCTATCCCTTCTGATGCCAAAATCACAGCGCTCAACCCCACACAACTGAATTATAACGGAATTAAAGCTGCATTGGCCGGAGCCTATTTGGAAGTTCAAGGCCCCAAAGGAAAAACAACTGTATATGTAACCGATTTATACCCTGAGGGTTCAAGTGGTGCGCTCGACCTGTCTCCGAATGCCTTCAATCTGATTGGTGATCAGAAGGATGGAAAAATCAATATTTCATGGAAAGTTGTCAAAGCTCCGGTTAGTGGCAATGTCTCCTATCGCATTAAAGAAGGCAGCAGCCAATGGTGGGCAGCTATTCAAGTACGCAATCATAAATATCCGGTCCTTAAAATGGAAGTCCAACAAAACGGGCAATGGCTCAATCTTGAAAAACAGGATTATAACCACTTTTTGGGCACTAACTTAGGAAAACAGCCTCTAAAAATACGGATGACGGACATTCGCGGTGTCGTGCTCAATGATACCATCCCAGCTCTAGCCGAAAATGGCACAGGCCAAGCTTATATCGTTAAAGGTAACGTTCAATTTCCTGATTGATGGAATTACCGCCTCATGTTTGTTTCTTTACATTTGAATATATAAACCCGGCCGGGAACCGACGCAATCTAGTTTGCGTGGCGTGTTCCCGGTCTTTTTACGTAAAAGTCAGTATTTTTCACAAAGGATCGGTTTGTTCACTGTCCTGTTCATAAGATCATACGTATAATGAATACAAAAATAGGGTGTACTTTACAGCTATGTGCACACAGACAGGAGGCCTGTTCATATGAGCAATTTCAAAAAGCATCACAAGCTTCACAGCAAATTGCTGGTCAGCATTACGTTATGTATAACATTAACGTTGCTGGTATCCACTACTGTATATTATTTCTACTACATTCGCGTGGAAAAGGAGCAGGCGTTCGAAGCCAATCACAATAGCTTGGCGTTGAGAAGCAAAGAGGTCATCAACATGACATCTATTGCTCAATCGTTGGCATTCCAAATGTACCGCAGCAGTACCCTATCCAAACTGTTGTATTATCCTAAACCCAATGTATATGATGTAACCGCTGCCATGACCGAATTAAACAATTATCTTAACTCCATGCCGTATATTGAATCCATCTACGTATATAATCCTAAAAGTGACACCTTCTACATTGCGTCCTCACAAGGTCAAAACGGGTTATTCAGCAAGCATGAACTGGCTGATACTGACATCATTCACGTGCTGGATCATTATCAGAACTACAAACCCTTCACGCCTATTCCACGCACGTATCCGTTGCTGCCTGCATCAGACTCCGGTGCTGGCGTAGAGCAAGCAAGCCCAAATATCGCAGCCTATACGTATTTGTGTTATGACGCCATTAACTCGAACGAAACGATAAATTCAGCTGTAATTGTGAATGTGTCAGCAGCCTGGATGAACAAGGAAATGGCGGCGAACCCCATCTCAGGCGGAACCGCTTATATTTTAGATGATCAAGGCAGACTGTTGTCTGGGACAACGTTGACAGACGAAGCTTTGGACGAGAAAGAACAGCTATGGCTGCACACTAGAGTCAAAAAACAGGAAACAGGCTATTTTGTAGAGGACTTTCATGGTAAAAGATCGTTGATTTCCTATACTTCCCCGGATGGACTAGGTTGGCAGTATATAAGTATCACACCATATGAAAGCGTTATCAAAATGGCAAGTGTTATTCGTAATGCAATGCTATTGATCGCAGCCATCATCGGAATGGCAGGATTCGTGGCTTCCTGGTTGCTGTCCAAAATGTTATATACGCCTATTGGCCAAATTGTTATGCAAATGAATACACTGGAATCGGAGAAACGCAACAGTATGTACACGATCCGGCAAAACATTTTACGGAATGTGATTCGCGGAACCCGAAATCTTCCTGCTGGTGAAGAACCGGAACGGCTCCGCGAGCTTGGGATCACATTCCAGTTCGACAAAGACTATCGGCTTGTACTCCTGCGCATAGATGAATATGCGCGGTGGCAAAGCGAGCGTGGACCTGATCTGCTACCCTACAAATTTGCGATCATGAATATCGCATCCGAAATATGCGGGCAGACGTATCGGGTGGAGACCGTTGATATAGATGAGGATAGCGTCCTGTTAATGCTCAACATTTTAGACCCTGCGGAATATACAGACACAGTACTACTGGAGACCCTATTACGCCAAATACGCGAAGCTTGTTTCGAATATTTGAAGCTGAGTGTATCCCTAACCTATAGTGCGATTACGAGCCAACCAGAACAGCTGCATTTGCTGTACCGCCAGGTAGAGAACGCATCTATGCATCGTTTTTTTCAGGGACATGGCTGTATTATTAATGCGCGAAAAGCTACAAATGAAGATGTCCAACATACTTATGTATTTCCATCGGATAAAGAAAAAAAATTGCTGGATACGCTGCTATCGGGTCATACGGAGGATGCACACCGACTGTTTCAAGACTTGTTAATGCATATGGAGCAATATCCGTTTTCCTCTGTTCGGGTGGCAATCTCTCGGCTCATCATGAGCGTGAACAATGCTGTACGGCATATCAGTGAGCTCAATGGATTAGCTATCAAGTCTATACCAGAATTACCGTCTACAGATCGATTAGAGACAGCCGAGGATCTTATCGATCATTACCAATTGGTCTTTGATCAGATTCGCTCCAGTCTAGCGGAAAAACGAAATACGAAACAAGAACGATTGGTACGGCAAATCAACGAACGTATAGAGCAAGCTTATACGGACCCCAATTTCTGTCTCAATCAGATTGCGGAAGAGCTGAATATGTCACCAATCTATGTCAGCAGGCTTTATAAGCAACAAACCATGTCTACCATCGTGGACGTCATCCAGCAGCTCCGTATTCGCAAGGCCTGTGAACTGCTGGAACAGACCGATTGGTCGGTGGCTGAAGTGGCAGAACAAACCGGATTTGCAAGCAGCTCTTATTTCCACCGTATGTTCAAACGCAGCCTCGGCGTGACACCCACAGATTTTCGACGTTCCAAAGCGAATGCGCAATAAGCGACATCAAAAAAGCAAGCCTCCACTTCTGGAGACTTGCTTTTCTGCTTTAGATCACAGCTCTCTACGTTTTATTTGATCCCCTTCTCCTTCACGTAGGCTTCCCATTGTTTTGTATATTCGGTTTGAATTTTCTCTAAGCCAGCTTGGTTCGCTTTTTGCAAAAAGGTCTCAAGGCCTTGATCAACGTTGTAGATTAGTCCAGCTTGGAGTGGATACAGATACTGCTTCTCCACCTGTTCCAATGCCGCTTTTTCTGCTTGGTAGGTCGTATAGTCCTCTGCAAAGCCGGTAAACAGATCAGGCTTCTGGATTTTATCCAGCTCCGCAAATATCTTCTTTACACGGTCAAAACCTGAATCAAACAGCATGTATTCCGGATTACGCCAAGCCCAGCTGTTCATGCCTTCCCGTGAAAATCCATTCGTGCTACCGCTACCTATCATATGATAGTAACCATCTTTGACTTCATAGTTTTTACCTTCGATACCATATTGCGTAAGCAGGTTATAGCGTTTGTCCGTCACCAGCTTTTCATAAAAGGCCAATGCGCGGGCTGGGTTCGGACTGCTTTTTGGAATTGCAAAGCCGTTATGAATCGGATGCACCGGAGTTGCATAGCCCGTTGTCAGCGGGAATGGATAGTACTCAAGCTTCCAGTCCGGGTGAGATGCTTTGAGCTTAATGACCATGTCATTAAAGCGGGTTGGATTGTCGCCGAAAATACTCGCTGCTTTCCCAGAAGTGACTTGATCCTGAAGCGTATCTTTTACGTTTAATACATTTTTAGGAATGAATCCTTTATCAGCCCAGCGTTTATAAGTATTCAGCTCTTCCTTTTGTTCATCTGAGCCCCAATATTTATACACCTCTGTTGGTTTTTCATATTTGATGCCAATGCCATAAGGCAAAGCACCAATACTTTTCGTTACTAATTCGGTATATCGATCATGCAGATTTCCCTTGATATCGCTGTTCAAAGATACGGTTTTCATACCCGGCTCATGCTGGCGTATCCCATCCATATAAGCCTCGTAACTTTGGATATCGGTCGGTTTAGGCAAATTATACTTTTCACGTAAATCTTCACGCCATACAAAACCGTTTGTGACATATTCTTTGTACGTGCCGGGCACGGTATAAATTTTGCCTCCGATTTTAACCCCATCCCACATATCCTGTGGTACAAATTTTTGCAAGGCAGGTGCAGCCTTAGGCAGCAGATCGTCTAGCGGCAGGAATGCGCCCTTCTTGGCATAGGCCTGATACTGCGTCCAATCCGCAGTGAAGATCAGGTCAATAGGCTGACCCGAAGACAATAACAGCTTATATTTTTGATCCCAATCTGTCCACGTCGTATAGTTAAATTTGACGGTGGCATTCAAATCTTTTTCCGCCAACTTATTGATCTCTGCCTCAATGGTAGGCAGGTCCTTAGGCGCATCACCCAGCATATAAAATTGCAGCTGAACTTTCTGGGATTTATCATCCTCTCCATTTGCTTTTTGTGCGCTGTTTCCGCTACCTCCTCCACATCCGGCTAAGAGTGCCATGATAACCATAACTGCAATCAGGATGGACATGCGTTGTTTTCTTTTCTTTGTAAATGTCATGTGAATCCTCCCTTTGAAATGGTAGTCTGTTGCAAATAAAACGCTTACAAAAAGTGCTGCTTGGATGGCACAATGTCAGCACATCATGCCATCTTAGCTCTTTAGTGCTGCTATCCTTTTACCGCACCAATCGTCAGTCCCTTGACAAAGTAACGCTGAATGAACGGATACAGTAGTAAAATGGGACCCGTAACCACGATCGCCATTGCCATTTTAGTCGACTCTGTCGGCATATCGTTGGACAGGGACACGCCGGTGCCTGCACCCATCTGAGCAATAAATTGCATAGAGTTAATTACATTATACAGATAGTATTGCAACTGGTATTTATGCGGGTCATTAATAAAGAGTGAGGATGAGAACCAGTCATTCCAGTAGGCCAAAGCCAGAAACAGTCCGACAGTAGCAATACCCGGGGTAGATAAAGGCAGTACAATTCGATAGTAAATTTTAAAATCACCCGCACCATCAATTTTAGCGGACTCGAACAGCTCCTCCGGCATAGAGGAACGAATGAAGTTTTTCATCAAAATAATCAAAAACGGAGTCATTAATCCCGGAAAAATCAACACCGTATACGTATCTAACAATCCTAAATACTTTGTCAGCATAATGTACCAAGGTACCAAGCCGCCTCCAAATAACGTCGTAAAGTAAATATAAAATGAGAATGCATTGCGGTATTTAAAATCTTTACGCGCCAGCACATATCCGGCCATCGTCATCAGGAACAGGCCCAGCGTCGTCCCTACAACCGTGGTAAAAATCGTCACCCCGTACGCCCTTAACACCTCTTCAGGAAAGGTGAACACCGTCCGGTATCCTTCCAGCGAGAATTGCTGTGGAATAAAATGATAGCCGTCCCTGATAATCGATTCATTACTGGTTAGTGAAGCCGAAATAATAAGTAGGAACGGGAGTAAACAAGCAATGGATGCCACAATGATAATCACATAGGAGATAATTTTAAAAAGTCGAGTGTATACATCCTCTTTGATCGCCATCCGTTGGGTCCTCCTTTCTAGAATAAGGCATATTCGTCGTTCAGCTTGCGAATGATGTAGTTCACGGTCATGATCAGTACAAATCCGAACAAAGATTGATACACACCTGCGGCTGAAGCCATACCCACATCAAAAGTTACTTTCAAGGAACGATACACATAAGTGTCCAAAATATCAGTCGTATTGTACAGCACACCGTTGTTACCAATTAACTGGTAGAACAGATCAAATTGTCCTTTCATAATGCTACCCAGCGCAAATAACAGCAGCACAACAAATGTTGACTTGAGCATAGGAACGGTAATGTACCAGATTCGTTGAAAAATGTTGGCTCCGTCTATTTTAGCTGCCTCATAATACTCGTCACTGATCCCTGTGATTGCTGCCAGATAGATTACCATACTGTAACCGAGATTTTTCCACAAATAGAACAGGATTATCAGGAAAATCCACACCCATGGTTTGTTATACACATCCACACGTTCACCACCAAATTGCACGAGCAGCGTGTTCAGAAAACCATTATCATAATTAAATATGTTATACACGATGACACTTAGAATAACGAAAGAAACAAAATATGGCAGGAACATCACAGATTGAGTGATCTTTTTAAAGTAGCGACTTCGCAATTCATTCAGCAAAATAGCGAGGACAATCGCTAACACGTTGCCGAGTAAGATAAACGCCGCGTTATATCCAACCGTGTTTAATGTCAATTTTGTCAACGTGCCGGATTGCCATAGAAAGCGAAAATTCTGGAGTCCGACGAACTGGGCTTCAAAAAGGCTGGTATTAAAGTCGAACTGGGTAAATGCATAATAAATGCCGACCATAGGAATGTACGAATTTATGAAGAAGAAAATTAAAGTGGGCAACAACATCAGAAATAATACTCGATTGCGGATCAGTTCATAGAAAAAACCGTGTTTCCTGCCTGTTCCGAGCCTACCGTTCAAGCGGGAATCCGTCGCAAGCATTGCAGAATTTTTGGGCATAGGCTGATTCAATGTGAGTCACTCCCCCTCTATATACATTACCGACCGCAAGGTTTGTAGCATCGCCGCCGTATAACTATATATTATATAAGCGCATTCAAAATAAAAAGTGAAGCCTCTCATGCTTCATGAACAAAGGAGTGTCCAGAGGAGTGAACAATTCGGATGTTTGTGAAGTTTTGTGTGATATGAGGCGTCTGTTCGACGCCTTAAGCCCATTCATAAAGCATATTTGGTCAATCTAATCTGCCCTACTCCTTTTGCCCACCCTGAAAAGTGGTTTCATCCTGTTTCACCCGAACTCCAGTTTTCTTGGCCTGCTCAAGCAGCTCGGAGGCATTATCCTGCGGCTTATATCCGATTCGTTCTTCCAAGTAGCCAATGTCATAATAATTATCCGTATTGGCTGACGTACCGTATAAGTTAAGATAACTAGTAGCTCGATGTAGCACTTGCTTAATCCATAAAAACTGTCCGGTCGGTAGGGATCTTCTACATCGATGGCTTCGCCTACTTTATAAAACCCTGTGGCATGATTGGAACTGGCAAAAATAATGCGTTTCACCCCATTTTGGACCGCAGCTTCATACAGCTTATACGCTCCGCTTACATTGCCAGAAAGCACTTTGCCGAGGAAATCCTCTTCATCCTTAATCCATGCAAAATGCAATACTGTATCCACTCCACGTGTAAGCTCAGCCAGTCGTGCAGCATCTTGTATATCCATTTCCACAATCCCTGCTTCTTCATCCTTCTTCACATCAGCAGCGATGATTTCATATTTTCCTTTCGCTTTTAGCCCTTCATAGTGTACTTTCCCAATGGTACCCGCTGCACCTGTAATCAATATTTTGCGTCTCATTATCCGTTTCTCCTTACTTTATTGGGTTTCATAGTGCCATTCCCATTTTTAACCAACTCCAAAGGAGGGAAACCTCTTTAACAAAACCGCTGGCTGCCTTGTTAAGCTTTTAACGATCTGACTTGATTACTCAACCGGAGCTATGAGTTCCTGCTCCTGCGGATTAGAAATTTTACGGTCATAATCACGAATACGGAAGGTAAGTGGCTGAGGATATTGCTTATCCAAAGTATAGTAGAAGAAGCTGGTATCGTTTTTTTCCTGTGATTTATACACATGTACTTCGTTTGACCAATCATATCCTTCTGTAAGCTTGTGTTCGGCATAATTGCCATCCATAAAAATGGGATCGAGAGAAAGCGTTCGGTGTTTTTGCCCGTTATGGGAAAGCTTTAGTCCAAGCACCTGAGCTTGGCCTCCCGCAGTAAGTCCTGTTTTTACAATAGAGACAGTATCATCTGGACTGGAAATAATTTGCTTTTTATTCATATCAACAACTAGGGTCGACTTGGCTTTTTCTATCCCGCGGATTCCTGAAGCCTTGAAGCGGATCGATTGTATCTGCAGATCCTCAACACCTTCATAATTTTTGAATAGTGCCGTAATCCGGCCATCAGAACTGTTAAACATCGGCATTGAGGAAAAAAAGTATTCCTTCCCGGATTTCGATGTAATCACCAGGCTTGGTTCCACCAGCCCATGAATATCAAATGTATTCCGCTCATCATAACGATAAACGAGACTAATCCCGGTAGGAGACACCACTACCTTTTCCACATCAACCTTTTGACCAGCAATGTCCATCGTTTTATGGATGCTGAATACGCGATCGTTAGATACTAGCGATTGAGAGGCAAGCTCAAAGTTGAGGCTAAAACGGCTGCTATTTGGGGTTTTACCATGAAGAACAGCCGGATCCTTAAACGCAAAACTAACGGGATTTTTAGGGAGCTTGATATCTGTCTGCAAATTCCTGTTTCGTGTAGGGGTAAAGGTCGCGTTCAATTGCAATTTCAGCCAATCCGCTTTTTTTGCCACATAAAACTCCATGATCCCATAACTAGTGCCGGGTTCAAACTGGTGAAGTGTTCCTGACATCTTTCCCGTACGTGTTCCATGAATGGAAGTTACGTCGATCCTGGTAAAACTGGCGGAGGCTGGATTTGAACGGTCCACTAAGGAAAAATCGTTTAAATCGACGGGTTTGGTGCCTTTATTTTCAAAGCTGAAAAGCAAGGCTATTCGATCACTTCCGGCATAAAAACCGTTGATAGTGAGTTTGCAGTTCTCCTGTTCCTGAGCAATCTGTAGCGGCTGGACTGCATTGAGCTCAAAAGCGCTACGTACACCGGGCTCCTTGTCCGTCAGCATGCGGAAACCGCTGAATTCCTTAGAATCCAATGTAACCGCCTGGACATCAAAATGAGCATTCGACGGACCTGAAGGGGTTAGGGCTCCATGATGAAAGACAAATATGGCTCCGGTCACGGCTGCCGCTCCCAATGCGACTGTTCCCAGCCACCATCCTTTTTTGTTTCGTCCCTTCTCTTTTCGCTGTCCTTCAGCAATCCCCTGTGAAATTGCAAAGTCCAGGACGCAGTCGTCTATTCTTTTTTCGGCAATCTTCATTTCATGACTGGCCGTCATTAATAAACTTTCTTCTTCACGCATGGTTAAGTCCTCCCTCTTCAATCCCCATTCTGCGTCTCAACTGCTTTAATCCCTGGTACACCCAACTTTTTATCGTTCCCTCCGGCTTTCCGAGAATAAGTGCAATGTCGGGTACGGTCATATCGTGCATATATTTCAGAATCAGAACATGCCTATGTTTGGGCTTCAGTTTGGCGAGCGCATTTTGCACATCAAGCATGCTGTCGCTCACCATTTCATTCGTTTTGATATCTATGTAACCGTCCGTCAAAACGAGCCTTTTCCGCCGCCTCTGTTCATCTATACAGACATTAATGAGGATACGGGTCACCCAGAAATCGAAACTTTTTGCATCCTTTACATGCTTGCGCTTCATCCACGCTTTGCAGGTTGCCTCCTGTACCGCCTCAACCGCGTCTGCCTGATTCCGCAAATAGCTATAGGCGATACCAAACAGCCTTCTTTTTTGCGCTGATATTTTTTGAAAAAACAACTCTTCCTCCACTGCTGTACTGCCCCCATTTCCAATGTACTGCATGTTAAACCTTGAACCCGTCCCGTCACCCCATGATTTGTTCTTTAGTTACGAATAAGACGAAGCTCACGGTCAAATCGTTTTATTGGAATTTGCGAACCTTGAATTCACAAGTCAGCCGCACACCTTCTACCAGCATAAAAAAAGGGACCCTGCCGCCTGTGCAGGGTCCTGCTTCTCTTGTTACTATGTTTAAGCTTGCTGTACTACCCTCACTCTGCGATTAACCAGATAAATGCTAAAGCCGATTAATACCAGACCGACCAGCAGAAAAGCCGTAATCGATTCGTGAAGCAGCATAGAACTGACAAATACCGAAATCACCGGTACCAAAAACGTATAGGAAGCAACCTTACTTGCATCTCCCGAATTGACGAGTGTGAAATACAGCAGCCAGGATAGTGAAATTCCCAGTACAGTCCCGAATACCAGCCCTGACATATATGGAACATTCCACACGATGTCTGACCAGCTTTCCGTTACTGATCCAGCTCCCGTTAACACAATGCCTCCAAGTGTACATTGAAATGCGACCAGCCACAACGAATCCACGCGCTGGTTAACCTTTTTCACATATACGGTCCCCAACGCCCAGCTCACTGCTGTAATAATAGCGATGACTACACCTGCAATAGCCACATGTCCTGAAAACCCTCCGACACTGACAGCTGCCACGCCCAGAAATCCAATGATCAATCCAATCACTTTGAGTTTGGACATGGCTTCCCCCAGCCACATCCATGCAAAAATGCCGACCAGCACCGGCTGAAGATATACCAGCACAGAGAACAAGCCAGATGGAACATACATCAGCCCCACGGTTTGCAATCCATAAAACAGGACTACGTTAAAAATACCTGAAATAGCATACACTCGCCAATTTTCTTTCCATCGAATGCGACTCCATCTCGGTGCTAAAATCGCTCCCAATAGCAGACCACCCAACAGTGTACGTAGCCCTGCAAACAAAAGGGGCGGCGTGTATTCCAGTGCAACTTTATAGATGGGCCAAGAAATGCCCCATAATACAACCAGTAGTGCGATCATCATTATTCGCTTGGCTGTCGTTAACTCTCCCATGATGCTCTCGCTCCTCTATGAAAAAAATCACTAGGCTTTATATATTACGCCTACGAGACTACTTTATCAACAGAGGAATGCAATCATTTGCCTATGTTACAATGTATCCAATAGATAAAGCTTATAGGATAGGAGGTCTGTACTTGATTTATTTCATCAAATTTCTATACAGCTTCGTGCTTCCTCCCGGTTTGTTTATCCTCGTGATGGTAGGTCTTGTAATCTGGCTATGGAAACGGGCACGTAAACCTGCAATTGTACTGCTCGTTGTTACATTGCTGCTGTATGTTTCATCAACCAATTTGGCTGGAGATTTGTTAATCCGTAGCCTGGAAAAGCAGTACCCGCAGCCCCGTACCGTTCAAGGTGATGTTATTGTCGTACTGGGGGGCGGAGCTACAGAGGGAACTCCCGACATCAATGGACAAGGTAATCTACTGGGGTCTGCGGCCAACCGATTGCTCACTGCAGCTAGACTGCATGAAGCAACAGGTCTACCTATCCTTTTTTCCGGTGGACAAGTGTTTGGAGACAGTGGTAATGAAGCCAATATTGCGCAGAGGCAGCTGTTAGGACTTGGTATTCCAGCAAAGGACATTTTTATCGAAAACCGTTCCTTGAATACACAGCAAAATGCCGTATATACCTCGCAAATTTTAAAACAACATCAGTTCACAAAACCTATACTGGTGACCTCCGCATTCCATATGCCACGTGCTGCCCTGGAATTTCAACGTGCAGGTATGCAAGCGACAGCTTATCCAACCGACTATCTGGCAAGTGAAAAGTTGTCACTATATGCCGCCAAGCTCTCTCCTTCGGCTGGGGCCATATCTACTACCGGGACAGCCCTCAAGGAGTACTTAGGGATTTTGGCATTAAAGCTTAAATAATGTCATTACGCTGGTGTAAAACGGATACAACACAAACAAGCGTCTTGCGCTCACAGCTATAAGCCAGTAAGCGATCAAGACGCTTGATTTACCATTACATATTCTCCGGCTAAAAAATCTCCGATATTTGTTCTTCGGATATAACCTTAAAGCCTTCCCTTTTTAACAAGGCAGAGGTTACCCCGTTGCCTGCGATTTTTCGGTTTTCGAATGTGCCGTTATAGATCGCTGCTGACCCGCAGGACGGACTGTTTTCTTTTAAAACAATAAGTGACGCGTTAACCTCTCTAGCTATATGCAAAGCCTCGTGCGCACCTCTAATGTACATATCACTGACATCCTTGCCTGAAAGCTCGATCACCTTGGCTGTGCCCCTCAGCACGTCTTCTCCAGTCCCTCCAACGATCTCCGCAGGCTCTCGAGGCGTCATAAAGCCCCCCAGCAGCTCAGGACAGATCGTCATTGCCTTCTTTTCCTCTACCAACTTCTGAATATGTACATCCAAACTATCCGTCCCGTTGTATCGAACCTTCATTCCTGCCAAACATGAACTTACCAGAATCATTAGTCCCACCTCATATCCATCACTATTAAGTAATTAAAGTATAAACGAGTTTTATCATAGCGTCATCGTACAAAATGGCCTCTGACATTTTGAATTTTTTATGGATTGGAGGCAGCTCAAGAAAGATATCGCGCAATTTGTTACAAAGCAGTTTTCGGAGTACAGGCACGGATGGGCACCTGCCTACATACAATAAACAGACCGCAAGCCCGGTAAGTAACAAAGGTCGTAAGTTTGCAACTACCTCAGGAGGTGTCATCCGTGCCCGGACTATTTAGTGCTATCGCTCTGTTCATCAAGGAATTGACGCTACTCGTTTCCTACGTGAAAAACAACGCCTTTCCGCAGCCATTGACTGAGAAAGAGGAAGCTCGACACCTAAAGCTGTTTGCCGAAGGCAACGCACATTCCCGTAACACACTTATTGAACATAATCTAAGGCTGGTGGCCCATATTGTAAAAAAATTCGATAACACCGGCGAAGATTTGGAGGATCTTATATCCATCGGCACCATTGGACTGATCAAGGCTATCGAAAGCTTTCAGACCGGAAAAGGAACAAAACTGGCAACATTTGCAGCCCGTTGTATAGAAAACGAAATCCTGATGCATTTACGGTCGCTGAAAAAGACACGCAAAGACGTGTCTCTCCACGATCCTATAGGGACTGACAAGGAAGGCAACGAGATTACTTTAATTGATATCCTCGGCTCCGAGGCGGACGATATTGTAGACAAGGTACAGCTCAAAATCGAGAAGAGTAAAATCTATCGCAATCTGGATATTTTAGACGAGCGTGAAAAAGAAGTCGTGATTGGCCGATTCGGCTTGGAAGCCGGAGGAGAAGAACGAACACAGCGGGAAATTGCACGAGAACTGGGAATTTCTCGCTCGTATGTGTCACGAATTGAAAAGCGTGCGTTGATGAAGTTATACCATGAATTTTACAAGCAGAAGGGATAATGAATAAACAGATACCTACCTAGAACTCTAGACTATTTGGAGGCCCTATACAGGGCCTTTTTTCATTATATGTTAGTCTTGTATTTACATTATTCAGCACTTGCTTTCCTTTTTTCTTAAATAAGTACTAACTTTTTTCTAAATATGACAATGGAAGTGGGGAATAGACTATCGTATCTCCATCCTCATCTCGTTTTAAAATAATGGCGAACTCAGCACCGTTACTCTCATCGCCTCTTGGCAACGGGAAGATCATAGCGGGACAACGCAACTCATAACTATAAGGAAATTCTTTTCGAAAATCCTCTAAAGCATAATTCAGAACTGCATCTATTTTATCGGTAAGCACATGAAATCCACCTATTACAAAATCATTGGACTCTTGGGAAGCGGTATACTTCTCAAATAACTTGGTCTTGTATTCCTCAACAGTGCTAAAACAAACTTCCCAATCCAAAGGGAATACGCCATTTGCCAAATAATAAGTGTATATTTTCATATTCTATACGTTCTCCTTCTCGCACCTAAAATAGTTATTTATATTGTTTCTCTCAATCTTTTTCGATATAAATTAGCCTAGCCTTTGGAATGAGCTTGTTAAGAACCCGAAAATAGCACCCTTTTCTTATTTCCTCCTATATCGTTTGAATTTTTAATTAGTAGGTTCTTATTCCGTCCATTGCTAGTATAGTTCATGAAATAACCAGTTGCTATTATAATGGTTGGCACCTAAATATGATTTTTTAATTAAGGAATACATTCATTGAGAGTTTCATATAGATCATATACAACAACATATTTAGCAAATTAGAAATAATAGCCAAGGGAGGCAGTTCAACATGGCAAAATTCAGTCAAAATCCAGACAGTTATTCGTTTTCTATGGAACCTGTCTTTATACCTGAAGATAATGTTTCAACGAATGGAGATAGCAAAAATACTTTTCCGAAAAATGTTTTGATCGATAATAATCTCTATTGGGAGAGCAGCTTAAGTGGTAAAGGTGGAGAAATCATCTTCAAATTAGATACAGGAAAAACGATCAATGATATCCTCTTAGCCCAGCCACCTTCTCGCGCTTTTATACTTTCGTTTTCGTTTCATGGCTCGAGTGACGGAGAAAACTGGTATAGGTTAGGACAAGTCGAGGCTGTACCAAGCACTGCAAAAATAACCTATCAGTTTAGTAATGAGATTCCTTTTTCATATTATAAAATAACTGTACTATCCTCTGGATTGAATAATACAACCACCTATTATGGTTTACGATATGTTCAACTAAGAACCGCACTCATTAATGGCGTTCCTGCCTACAGAGCATCTAGTCTAAACCCCGCTATTGCGGAATAAGTAAGTACACACAAAAAAGGGGCTGGCCAACGCCGCCCCTTGATTCATTCTATTTCATTTGAAGCATGTTATAAATCATCTCTGCCGCTTCCGCACGTGTGACCTCCTGCTTAGCACGGAAGCTACCATCTGGATATCCTTGTACTAAATTAATTTCGGTTAGACCAAGTACATCCTTTCTGGCCCACTCTACAATTTGAGAGGAATCCGAGTATGCACTGCTTTCTTGCTGTGGTGTAGCTTTGATAATGTTATTCACCATTTTAGCCGCCTGCTCACGGTTAATGACCCGATCCGGGCCAAATTCTCTATTACTAAACCCTCGAGCGACCTGATCTTTAATCGCCGTTTTGAGCAGATCCACGTACCACGCCGATGGATTGATATCCTCGAAGCCTAAAGTCACATCCGTTTCGAGCGGTAATTTCAACGAACGGACCAGCATAGAGGTGAACTCCATACGCGTTACAGGTCTGTTCGGCTCAAATAGCGTGGGGGTTGTTCCCTTTACTACACCCAAATTGGCAAGCACATTTATTTTTTCTTTATTAAATATCCGATCAATGTCACTAAAATGATTTGGCTTCTTCTCAACGGTTGAATCTTGAATGTGCTCTGTTACTATCGGTTCCTTTATAACAGGCTGAATCGGTTTTACACTCTCCGCTCCTCCTGCTCCGCCACCTGCGTCCACAGTATTACCCGTTGTTTTTCCATTCGCTTGTTTTGCCTCTGTACGTTTTCCTTGACTATTTTCTGCCCAAAGTCGAACGGTATACAATTGCTTCTCTCTCAGCTGTCTCCAGCTAAAAGCTCGATCCTTACCACGATATAATTCAGTTCCATTTTCACTAGCAAGAACAAAAATATCATTTTTATGTTCTGACTCCCAATGGACGATAAATTCACTATTCGTTGTTTCTGTCTTGGAAATCACAAATGCTTGAGACGGTAGCGTCTCGACCTCACCTTCTGCCCGCTTACCTTCACCGCTTGTGTTCACTGGCTTCACAGTAATACGATACAATGTGGAGCTATCTAATCCGTCTATTTTAAACTCTTGAGTAGTCGTATGAGCGATAAGCATCTCGTCTTTGTAGACATTATAAGCATCTGCACCTAGAGCTTCTTGCCACGTAATAAGCAGATCGGTATCCGTCACGCTTTTCACAACCAATCTATGATTTGCTATATGACCTGGCAATGTACGATACGTAAATGGAGCTATGTCGCCTTCTCCCGTAGTATTCATGGCCTGTATACCAAACGAGTAAATTATACCAGGCTGAAAATCTGAAAGTATGATATGAGCTTTTCTAGTGTCAAAAACTTTCCCTGTATCTTTGCGGATCACAGTATATTGGGTAGCACTCTTGATTACATCCCAGGTCAGCGAAATCTGTCCATTCCCAAGTTCCGTAACTTTGATATTCTGTACTTGAGGCGGAAGTGTCAGCAGTTCACCTGACGTTGGTGGACTGTAACCACTGCTGTTCCCACTGCTCAATTGAAAATCGTAGTTTTTCCCCCCTATTAAACCAGATACAACTATCCGTGGTTCCGTACTATAATAATTTTGACCGTTGATTGTTACCTTATAGTGAGTTGCCCCATCAGCTGGGGTCCATATCAATGTGGCATCATGCTCGCAAACATCTACAGCAGCAAGTTGTATAGGTGAATTAGGTAGTGTTAATACGTTGATAGATGTATCCCGACCCGTACCACTTCGATTGTAAGCTCGAATTTTAATATTGGCAGATCTGCCTGCTGGCAAGCCCTCAAAAGTATATGAACGGATACCACGCGGAATTTGCACCTTTGGTTCATCATTGACATTCAAGATGTATCCTTCAGCCCCCGGCACATCTTGCCACGCTACACCGACAGAATATACATCCTTGGTTACACTTGAAAGTGTAGTTATCTGAGCTGGTAATGTCATAACGCCGAGATGAGCATAATCTCCAAATCCTGTTGTATTTTCGGCAGATATACGATAGTTATACTCCGTTCCCGCCTGAAGCTCAGTATCGGTGAATTCTGTATATACATCGTTATAAACCGAGACCTCGTCTCGCTCTAGGATGTAGTAGGTGGCAGTGATTACAGAATTCCACTTCAAGTCGATTCCATCTTCTCTTACAGTTACATTCCGGAATCCGTTCGGGCTGTCTGGTAGGCTTAGAAAAGATACATGCTTTGCTGTACCCTCTCCAGTGTCATTCATAGCTGATACAGAAACATCGTAATATTTACCAGGCTTCATTCCCGTAATTGGATTATACACATCCTGTGTAACCGTATCCTTAAATATGATTTCTCCCGTACTTACGTCTGCTGCTGTAATATTATATCTGTCAGCTGATGAAACTGGCGTAAAGTCAGCCATGATTTCTGTAGAATGACGAGAGACAGGTCGTAACTGGACATGATCAGGGGCATCAGGTAGGGTTAATACACGGACTCGATTAGAATATGCATTGCCTCCTACATGATTACTGCAACGCAGTTCATACTCATATTCCCGGCCTCCTTGCAGCCCTGTATCTGTAAAAGAATTTGTCGGATGGCTAACATCCCAAACCTCATTTGTTGTTAGATTCCGGACTGTATAAACATAACCATCGTCTAGACCGGAGGGAAGAGTCCATTGCAAATCAACCTCTGTGTTGCGTACAGCTATCGCCGAGAGTACAACCGACTGCGGTTGCTTTTGAATGCGAAGTGCACTGCTGACCGTTTCATACATGTTTCCTGCCTGGTCTTTCACCTTCGCATGGACATACCATTCACCTTCATTTGAAAGATCCAGCTCGACTATTGATTCGGCTGCAGCCTCCCAGTTTTCGGGTGAATCGGGGCTGTTCGTAATTTTATACTGCATTGTCGATGGTTCAATCCCCGAGTGCTGGTCGGCGTATCGTATCCTCACGTCAATATGGGTATCTTTCCATTCACGCGAGTTGGGTGTCAGTTGGATGCTCGGCCGTTCCAAATCGATATAAGTTTTTGCAGTCACCGGAACGCTTCGATTTCCAGCTGCATCTACAGCTTGAGCAGTTACTTCTACAATCCCCGAACTATTTAATATCCCCGATGAACCAGGCACATAAGCGCCAGAACCCAATTGATATTCATAATGTACGGCTGTAGTATCCGTTGCACCCGAGAGCGTAAATTGTACTGGTTTATTGATATATCGGGTAGGATTCGTCACCTCAGAAAACGTAACTTTCGGAAGGGTTGGTTTGGTACGATCAATCATGATTGATTGAGTCACAATGGGACTAGACACCTCAAGATTATTGATCGTCCGCGCTGATAGTTCATAACTCCCTTCTGCATCTAATGTAAAAGTGCCATTGTATGTCAGCCACTCCCCTGTTGGACTCAAACGATACTGCGTTATCTTAATTCCATTTGTAGAGTCACTTCCTGACTCAATGGAAATATTCACATCACGGTTCGTTGGGCCCGTTTCGCTAGCCCGTATAACTGGAGCCGTCGGCCCCTTTTTATCAATCGTGACTTCCTTGCTTACCTCTCGGCTCACATTACCGACGCTATCGATGGAACGAGCATAAATCGTGCTTTTGCCATCCTGGTTCACATGAAACACTCCACCGTATTCCCGCCAATCCTGATTTACAACGCCAGTCAACCGAAATTGAGTATGGGCTAGTCCAGAATAATCGTCTGCACCCGGTTGTAATGAAATGGTATATTCATTACTGTTTCCTATTGCGTCTATGATGGGGGGAGTGGGTGGCATTCTGTCTATTCGGACATTCGCGGAGGAAAGACCGCTATACTGATTATTCACGTCCACTGTTCGGGCATAAATTGTATTTACACCATGATCATAGACAGTCAAGGGCCCGGTATATTGCTGAAATGCTCCTCCGTTCAGGCTATATTCATAGTATTTTAATCCTTCAGGAGCCACATCTCCATTGATCCACACGGTTACAGCCTCTCTAGTCCACCCTGTAACAGCTTGTCCCTCTGTGTCTGCGTGAATCTGGGGCGGTTTAGGCATGAGGTCCGATTTGGGAATAATACGGATTCCAAACCTGGATATTTCATTACTTGTCTGTTGGTTAGTTCCCATCGCTCTGAAATAGCGAACATCCCTTAATGTAATTGAGTCGGTGATATCTATCCATTTTCCCTGGTAATCGCTATCGGCATAGAATTTCGTTACATTAGTCCATGTATATAAATTCGTACCATTAGGTCTCCAACTGTCGCCTGCAGCGGCATTAGACGTATATATATCGGTATGATAAGCCCCCTCAATGTAAACAAAAATCTTGTAATCCGAAGCCTTAATAGATCTTCCAATATCAATAAAACGATTTGTCGGCTGTGTAGCCCCATCACATTTATACCTCGCCGAACCCGTGCCAGTGTATACTTCTGTTGCTCCTATCCCATTTCCTGACCAAGAACCCCAACTATCGCCCCCACCCGGCAAATTGTTTTGGCAAAAAGGGCCCCCAATGATCTCCTGAGCAGCAGCGGATACCCTTTCCGGAAATATGGGAATCATCGTTAATAGTAGGACTACAGCCAAAAATCCATACACCCACTTCCTATACTTCCTTACCTTTCGCTTATTTTTTCGACACATACACTTCTCCTTACTTTATTTTATTTTCAAAGAGTTTTACAAACTCGCTTCGAGTAAAATAGAAAAAGCACCTCAAACGAAGGCGTTAATGCCTAGGTTTGAGGTGCTTCCTCTATATCACGAGTATGTTTTGAAGCTATTATACTTCGTTCCAAGCAGGATGTAAACAGAACAGCAAAATGAGCTGTGATAAATTCTCGAATTTCTCATCTCAGTGATCGCTTTGAAGTTTTAATCAACCCGAACACCCAAGTTTCGAAAAAATCCACGCATATTCTGCATGTAAGCATCCTGAGCAGGAGAAGATTCCTTAAGAAGATTTTGCATACTATTCATAAACGCGGAAGCTGAGGATGTGTCCGCTTTGTCAAACCGATTCGTTAACTGTGGTTTATTTAACAGTTCTTCAGTCTGTCCTGTACGTTCCTTGTATTTATGAATCCAATCGGGGTTTTTAGGAACCTTTTGCGCAAAACTTAGCAGCTGGCTTAATCCATTTCCTCCACCCTTAATGTCATTCATGTACGTAGTATATTTCTGAGGATCAACCTGTTTCATCACTTCCGACAGATTGACATAGTCCTCAGGAGCACCTATCGGACGATCTGCTGGAGTCGTGTAGCTAATATCTCCGGTCTCTGAATCTATGGTTCGTGTCATGGCAATCCCAGCTATCTGATTCATGGTTTCCATAAATTCCTTGGCTTTATCGCCTTCCATGTAATGATCTGCAATATACTTGGATTGGGAAACTCCCATTTCCAGCAACACCGCTCGCTGCTTATCATCCGTTACTGTTCCGTCGACGATAAAATTGGATTGAATCATGTTGTACACTGCATTGGACACTTCTTCCGGCTGATCCTCCAAAACCCGGTTTAATGCATCATTGATCTGTGTTGTGCCAAAATACTTGGCAGCATGTGACACAATATCCCCTTCAGCCAGCTTTCTACCGGCTTCACTGATCTCCACGGTGTCCTGAACGACGAACCTGGAGATTTTTTCTTCATGGAGCTGGGGGGACGGAACTTGCTTGCTTGCCGGGTCTATCCGTAGGCTACCAGAGCTAAGAACCGCTTGTTGTGCTCTAAGAGGTTCAAAATTCATCCTATTTCCTCCTGTCATGTTTGTAACAGGCAATCTAAGGCGTATGTATAATTGTAATGTAACCCTGTTGCTATATATATCGGACAAAGCATATATGGAATGAATATATGCTTTGTCCTAAAAATGAACAATTTTTGAAGCAAGCTCCTGACTCTGAATGTGAATTGTTAAACAAACAAGCTGACGCTGTCACTTCTTAATAGAACAGTACATCAACCGCCATAAATGCTATAAGCAAAGTGATACACAATATCTGTAGCTGTAAGTGAAGTACCTGACACCTGAGCAGCTACACCTGAAAGATCATAGTAATGTGTAAAACTTATGGGTCCCGACAAGTATTCCGCAATACTTCCCGTAGAATGCGGCAAGGAAAGGGTCACACTAAAGGCTCCATTTTGATCCGTATAACCAGTGCCTGTACGAGTTCGATTCCCGCTGCTTTCAGTCCAGTTCTGGTTCAACCATGTCACATTAACTGGCGCATTTACTACGGGGTAATTATCCGTTGTAGTAACGACACCCTTTACAGTCAGGTTGGTGTTTCCATTAACCCGATAATGACGACCGTAAGAGTAGGATGGATAATCATTCGGACCGTTTTTTGAGTCGTAACCGTTAATTACAATTTTACCAGCACGAAGTACTGGTTTAAGTGTCAGTGCATATAAGTGATCAGCTGAAAACTGATTTGTGGTGTACACTCGCACATAGTAGGTTCCCGTATTCAAGGTAACATTATGATTGGTTTGCGGCAGAAGCACCATTTGGTTGCCACTAAGAGCCCCGTAAACTTCCGCTTTGTAACCGTAGCTTTCTGAAGTGCTGTCCAGTTTGACATTCAAACCATCATAATTGCGATTCGCAGGAATTGTGATTTGATACCAATCGTTGTCAATTCCTGAATGAATAGAGCGTGAATTAAGGGTAGCTCCCCCTGTACTAAATGTAAAGTTGTAGGCATGAAAAGCACTCTCATCTGGTTCATAGGCATCATATTGAGAGCTTACATCCACAGTTAAATAGAAAGGGTCATTTATGCTCGATCCCTTTTTGGAATGGACTGCAATCGCATAAGCTTTTTCAGATTTGGTAGCATTGCGGCTTCCTACATTTTCAGGAAGTGATGCAGACCCATGTTCATACTTGTTAAAATAGGTCCCGTAGGTGGAGGCATCAATAGCATTGGGGTTGATATCCCCTGTCGTCATATCAAATTCGTACAAGTATAAGTCATAGTCAAGCTGTTCTGAAAATGGACCATCCAACTGTGCATGCAACAATTCACCTGGCTTCACATAAATCGGATATAAAAACTGTGTACCGCCCTCTTCCGTAATCGTACCGGAGTACGTAGCAGAGGAAGCTGTAGCTACCGTTGGACTTGCTTTCAGGGAAGGAAGGGTCTCCCTTTTCAAAGAGAATGTCTCTGGTGCTTTGAAATTGATATTTTCCTGCATGTTATACACTGAGGATGTAATACCTTCAGGCTTGTCCACCCGGGTTAGATGCTCAATAACATCTTCATTATTCGTTGTTAGCTGAAAACTGGAATCAGCTTCAACAGCTTGTTTTTCCTTGTTTATCTCCGTGCCTTGACTTGCGTTTGCAATCATCCCAAAAGCAAACAGTAGCGTCAAGCTTAGCATAACTGAAATAGCCTTTCTGAACCTCTTCATACTGAAATCCCCTCTCAAATGGTTTAAGGAATTCCCGCTATCCCCGGATAAACCAGGGCGATTTCTAGGCTGTATGGCTCTATCATAAATCATCTTTGATTCTATTGGAATATATTATGCAAAAGATTTTCTATTTGTAATCTGTGAAAATAAGACCATTTTCTTATCCTTGGTAAATAAACACGGCTGAATACTGACTTGTGCTTTCCTAGCTTCACATTTAATGTATCATTATTACGGCTAGCGGGTACTGTGACTTGATATCAGGCCCTTCTTGGCATGAACTACAAGTACGTTAGCCTTTTCAGCTCCGGTCGGGCTGCGAGCTCGTTCACTGTCACCTCGAAAGATAACAGGTTCATTGAGTTTACTTTAACTGGAACCATGTTTTAAACCTTTTCATACTGAATCTCCTCTCAAATTTATTAGAAGAAATTCATCATTTCTTAAATATGTACTGGAAAATCTAAGATGCCTAGCTTTACCATAAAGTAATACTGGTTAATATAGAAAATATTATTCTAAGGTTTTATTTTGGTATCCCTTGTATCCAGTTGGTGCTTTGACCTGCGGGTTCCCTCAAACTATCATGAACATAGGCTACGTGTCGATCGCTCGTAAGTATGGTCAAATAATCTCCCGCCAGTAAGAGCATCTCTCCATCAGGAATTTTTTCATCCGATCCACGCTTAACAGAAACAATGAGACAGTGAACAGGCCACTGAAAATCCTTGATCTGTGTACCGTCCAAACGAGATCCCTGAAGAATAGGTAGTTCAAATATAACTTTGCTTGATGATTGCTCCGCTTCATCCCTTTCCTTTCTTTGATACAAAAAGCGCTCCAGCAGAACTTCATACACCGGATGAGAGCGGAACAACTCGGCCGTCATGTAGGCAACGAGGCAGACAACACCTGTAGATAGTAGATTAGTGAAGTTGCCTGTCATTTCGGTAATCAATATGATTCCAGTAATAGGAGCCTTCAAGCTCGCTGTAAGGTAGCCTGCCATCGCCAAAATCAAAAAACTACTTTCGCTAAGTGCAGACATCCCCCATAATCCATTTATGAACTTGCTATACATCACACCAATTAAGGCTCCAATCACGAGCATAGGTAAAAAGATTCCACCAGGAGCAGAAGAACCGTAACTGAGCATCGTGAATAAAAACTTAAATATTAAGATAACAAGAAGAAATTTCAACGAAAAAGAATCTGCTATCAAATCGTTCACCAGGCTATTTCCGCCCCCAAGCAGTAATGGCAAGGTTAGTCCCAGCACTCCAGCCATTACAAAAGGGAGAATGGGTCTATGAGAAGCAGGCAGCCAGGTCATTTTTTGATAGAAGTCTTGAAAGGCATATATAAACTTATTAAACACAACTCCCATAATACCCACAATAATACCTAAAACAAGCAAATGAATGTACTGATTCAGTGGAACAGGTCCGACATTCATAAAGTGAAAAATGGGGCCCATTCCAAAAAATTCTTTGGATACAAAATCAGCCACCAGTGATGAAGCGAGTGACGCAATCAGGATAAGAGGCGAGAAATTCAAATGTATTTCTTCCAACGCAAAAATGACCCCTGCAATGGGTGCATTAAAGGCCGCTGCCAGTCCAGCGCTTGCTCCGCAGGTGATCAGAATATTTTCTTCTGTTTTCGATTTACTCATCAAACGACTAAACCCCTGGGCAGTTAGAGCCCCGATTTGAATAGAAGGACCTTCTCTACCTAAGGACAAACCGGAACCAATACTAATAGCACCTCCCACAAATTTAGCCGTAACAGCCTTCCACCAATTCATATGGAGCTTGTTTTGTAAAACCGCCTTTACTTGGGGAATCCCACTACCAGAAATAGCAGGCTGTTTTTTGACGAGCATTCCCGTTACCCATCCGGATATCACTAATATCACGAACCATAACGGAATAATCCATATATGGCGCAATTGATAGTGATAAAATCCAAGAACACAATCCAGAGCTTCTTCCAACACAAATCGGAACAACACAACCACGCTACCAGATAACAAGCCAACCATTACGCCGCCTATCAAGAGTCGGAATTTAAAATTAAACCAGATCGCCAGTGTTTTATGTGTATCATTTCTATCCATTCACAAAACCTACTTCACTTCAATTTTAGGAATGGCTAATATGATAATTCATTGTCACGTATCTCTGCAATAAATTATATCACAGTCTGAATATTTGCCAGCACTTCCTATAGTGTTCATAGATCGAGCTTATCCTCGTCCATACGCCCCATCCGTACAGTATTTTCTCCGTGCTCTTTTCATCTTTTGGCTTCAATGGACATAAAGTAGATGCTATCGTATAGGTCAACTTTGGGGGTGAAAATAGAATCCTATATCAATTAAATACGAAATAACAGTTGAAGCAGTAAAGACGGAAACTCCTGAGGTACGAGCGGTCCACGAAACCTACATCAAGGCAGTTAGCACTCAAAAAGAAGCACTCATTACGATGGTCGATGCGTTGGAAAAAGGGGATCTGAACTTAATTAATGAGGGTAACACCAAGCTAAGCGAGGGTAAAAAGCTATTCAGAGATTTTGGTGAACAGGTTAACACACTTGCCAAAGAGCACGACGTGAAGATTAATAAGAAATAAATTTTAAAGCTCCCGTCTAGGGAGCTTTTTCTATATCCTAAGAATACTCGATACAAATTACCGCTTTCTTTAATTCTCGATCATAAAATAAGTAAACCGTATCGGCTCCAAACGCTTGAAAATAATACCCGGTGAAAGAACCGATATATGTAAATGTCTCACCATTGGCGCGTTTAGGCACATGAAGCAAGTTAGTTTGCTCAAACTTGAGCATCTCTTCCAAGGATTCGTCATATTCCTTGATGTAGCTTTGAGCCTCATCAGACTGAAATGCGATATCATCCAGAATACCGTTGACTTCGGGAAAGCTTAGCCCCCAACCGCTGGATTGCTTTTCCTCAAAATCGTGGGTGAGCTCTTCCACAGACTTTTTGGCCTCTCCAAAGGAGGAATAAGGATAGATTTTATTATTTTCTAAGAAAAATGCTTTGCGAGCTTCGTAGTCTTGTTCATTAGCTATGTACACCTGTTCCAGTCCGCCCAACGCCATGACTTCTCTCTTCATGCGTAGGTACGCTTTATCTCCGGTAGATTTCAGCGCCTCATAGGTGTCTTCCAATTGCTCTTTCTGATGAAGACTAAAATAATTCCAGTCTGCTTCGAATTTGTATTTGCCGTCAATTACATCGAATCCCAGCATATCTTCCTTGGTATATAAGGTATGAAATTGCTGAGTATTTTCACCCACACAGCCTTCGTGGATTTCTTTTACGGAAACAAAATGAAGCCACTCGTCCTGCTCTGGAAATAAAAATTGGAGATTAATCGAGCAGATTGGCAGAAAGTGCTTGCGGTGATGTTCAAGATCGCTGGCAAATACGTCCTCGTAGGCTGGAAAATGTTTGATAAATCTCTCAGGTATGTTCATGGTACTCCCCCTATATTGTATGGTTTTCCGGCAGTCTTCTGATCTGAAATGTTCCTTCATTGGAAATCACGCTATAGAGTTCATCAAATCCTTCTTCGTAACTTGGGACCTCTAGTTTACTCATTACACTTTTAATACCAATTTCAGGAATATACTCTTTGCCTGTGCGCTGCTCATTACGCTTAATAGATTCAGCATAATCGGGTTCAAAGTAGTAGCCAATGATTTTAAACCCCTTATTTTTACAAGCATCTATATATTTCTTTCGTTCTTCAACTGTTGGATTGGTATTGTCCACTACAAAACGCTGCATCGTTTCGATGGAGGCCTGAAGGTATATATTTTCCCTATTTCGTGTTTTCAGCATATCCAGATTTATTCGCATATGTGTTTTGAAGAATCGTTCTTTATAAAAAGTCGACTTGCCCGAAGCCTGAATTCCTATAAAAATGACACACTCCAAACCTCACACATCCTTGTCCAAGTATACATACTGGTTAATATAATCTCTATTTTGTGAAAAGATTGGCGTCTCATGATCAACATCCCACTTACTTCTGATAGCTTCTCCTTTGCTATACTGTTGTTTGGTAATACAGATTCCCCGCTTTTGCCAGACGGGAAGGTCGTTCCAGTTCAGTCCTTTTTCCACAAAAGGCTTGTCTTGGAGCTGACTTCCGTTCAATCCTTGTAGTTCTGAATGCTTGAAATGAGCTCGAGCTACCATAGAAATGCTGTTATTAGTAGCATCTTGTTGTCTCCATAGAAAGTAGTTGGCAACCTCATCATGGGGTAAAACCCATGCTCTTGCATCAAAAGTAGCTAGAGGTTGATCCGGATAAACTTTCCGGATTTCTTCATTAAATTTGGCAGTAGCCAGAGAGGCAGATATAGACACCATCTTTTGAAGATTATTTTCAAACCAAGATTGTGTCGTTAATTTGTCATAATTCGTAAGAAGCAGGGAAATTTCATCACTCTGATGGTACACCAATTTACAGCCCATAATATTATAGGCCAAATATTTGCACGTCTCCCACAATGCAAAGATTAGCTTCTCATCAAAGTTTCATAAACTATGTAACTCCTTCACTTTTCATAGCATCTATTTCCCTAATGTTAGGATGTAAATTCCAGATTTCCTTTTATTTCACAGTAATATTGTCCTCAAATACAAAAACAGAGATGGCTATATCTTCTTCCACTTTAATATCTGAAAAGAGATGCAGTAAGCGGGAATCCATATAATCCTCCAGTTCTTTATTGAACTGTACAGGATAGATTTTTTGTACCATTTTGGTTCGAGCTGCATGCACCATCTCTCTTCCTGCATCCTCTTGCGCAAGAAACTTCTCCGATGGAGTTAAATTACCGTATAGCATTGTGATGGCCATATTATCTACAAAGGTTGTATGTATGCGTTCCGGGCCTTTTCCAAATAGCTCTTTACGTACTTTGCGAATAATTTCGTTAAAACCCGTTTCCTTTCTCATATCGCACCGCTCTCCTAAATCTACTAAAATCCTTACTATTTCCATCATAACCGATTCCTATCATATAAAACAGTGATGAAGCGAAAGTGATTCTTGGAACATACTTGCCATAGGACTTCATAGAAAAGAAAATACAGCCCGTCCAATCGGACAGACTGCGTATACTACTAAATACAAACAGATTAATCCTTCACCAATCGATTCGATAGCATCAACATCATAAAAGAGAATAATATGATAACGGCCACCCAGCTCCAGGAGAGTGTCATATTTCCGACCTCGGACGCGGTGTAAATCGCTGTAGGCAGAGTTTGAGTTTGCTCCGGAATATTGCCCGCAAGCATCAGCGTAGCACCAAATTCCCCTAACCCTCGGGCAAATCCGAGAATGTACCCTGAAATAAGCGGTCGGTAAGCAAGGGGCATCGTAATATGACGAAACACTTGCCATTCGTTGGCACCTTGCGCGCGTGCAGCCTGCACTATCTCGGGATCTACAGCTTCAAAGCCTGCCTTGATCGTCCGGTAAGCCAGTGGAAAAGCAACAACTACGGCCGCCACCACGGCGGCTCCCCACGTAAATACAATCGTCTGCTGGAACAGGCTTTCAAATGCAGTGCCGATCCAGCTTTTCCTTCCCAGCAAGATGAGTAAAATAAAGCCGACAACAGTGGGTGGCAAAACGAGCGGAAGAAGTAGGATGGTCTCAATCACGCTGATTCCTCTTCGCAGCTTGCAGTTCGCCATCATTCGGGCTACCACAGTAGCTAGTAAAAAGACAATGATGCTGGCAACAACAGCGACTTTGACAGATACGATAACCGGAGGAAGAAAAGCCGACCAATCCAACGGAATCCCCCTCCTTTATCTGTGAATTCTATTTCTTTTCTGTTGGAGCAGAAAATCCATCTTTACTGAATACGCTCATGGCTTCATCTGTACGCAGAAAATCGACAAACTCGCCTGCTTCCTTGCTGTGTTTGGTTGCTTTTACAATACCTTCCGGATACAGAATAGGTGTATGCAATTCCTCAGGTACTTCTAGTGCTACGACTGTTTTATCGGATGATTTGGCATCCGTCAAATAAACGAGTCCAGCATCGGCATTGCCTGTTTCAACATAGTTTAATACTTGTCTTACGTCTTTGGCGAACACCATCTTCGGTTCCAGCTTGTCCCATAATCCGGCCTTTGTCAGCGACTCTTTGGAATATTGTCCGGCAGGAACGGTAGTAGGCTCCCCAACCGCAAGCTTCATAAAAGAAGGACTTGTCAGATCATTGAGTGTCATGCTCTTGTTATCTGTACTCTTCGCCTTATCTTGTGGAACAACCACAACCAGTTTATTTTGGAGCAGTACGCTATCTTTTTCTACCAAAGAAGCATCGGTTAAAGCCTTCATTTGTTTCATACCTGCCGATATAAATACGTCAGCGGGTGCACCCTGCTCAATTTGTTTTTGTAAAGTACCGGATGAAGCATAGTTAAAGGTAAGCTTGATATCTGGATGCTGCTGTTCATACTGCGCCTTGAGCGTATTCAGACTATCTTGAAGACTCGCAGCGGCAGATACGATCAACTCTGTTTTGGGCGCAGATGCTGTCGACTGTACAGCAGCTTGAGATGAGCATCCAGCCAGCACCCATGCCAACAATCCAACGAATGTGAATATGTACCCGAATCTCTTTTTCAACTTTTTCTTCCCCTATCCTCTAAATTCCGTAATGAGGTGACAGTGTGCATCTCATTAAGTTCTGAATCTATTGGGTCAACCCAAATATTTGTGATAAATAGATCTCGCCTCGGCAATATCCTTGGTGCCATGGATCAAAACACGTCCATCCTGAAAAAGAACCAACCGATGCACTCCAATGACAACGGACACTAGATATGGATTATGCTCCACTTTGCCTCCCTGACGGGATAGCAGACGGGCCGCTTCGTTCAGATTGCGTGCAGCGCCCATGACCGGTCGGATCTGAACCGTATCACGTCCGCACAGTACAGCCGTTTTAGCCTGGTGCTCTGATTGTAAAAATGGATATACTGGATGCTCCCCACACGTCGGGCAATCCGCTTTTTTCATAGCGCTGATTTGAATCGCCTGATGTTGATTATTCCATAGATCAAAGGAAATCAGCTTGCCCTGCAAGGCTGGATTGTCTCCAGTCAGCAGCTTTAATGCTTCGGCGCTCTGGTAAGCCGCTACCATCTGTACAGCTGGGCTGATCACCCCGACCGTATCACAGGTCGCACCGCCGAGCGGTACAGTTCCCAGCAGACAATGCAGACAGGGTGTCTGTCCTGGAACAATCGTAAAGGTTGTTCCGTAACTGCCTACACACGCTCCGTAAATCCAAGGGATTTGGTGCTTGACGGCGTAATCGTTCAACAGCAGACGTGTATCGAAATTATCTGTGGCATCTACAATAAGGTCCACCCCTGCCGCAATATCGCCGATTTCCTCCAGCGATACATCTTGGACGAGCGCACGGATGTCCACGTCCGAGTTGATTTGCTGCAATCGCCTCTGGGCGGCCACTGCCTTGGGTATCTGTTCACGGGCATCCGCTTCGTCATAGAGCTGCTGGCGTTGCAGGTTGCTCCAATCTACATAATCCCGGTCTACCAACGTCAGCCGTCCGATACCCGCTCGCACCAGCATGTCCGCGTTGGCCGTCCCCAGTGCTCCAGCACCTACCATTAACACATGCTTGCTGCGGATATTTTTTTGTCCTGCCGGCCCGATTTTTCCAAATAGCTCTTGCCTTGAGTATCGGGCGTGTGAGGCCTGCGTGTGTGCTTCTGCATCCGCATCCGTTTTTGGGTCCTTTTTCATTTCAGACATGTCAGACATGTAATTTACGCCCCCATACTTCTTATCCTTTAATTGCTGCAAGCTGATCAGACAAGATAAAAGTCCAGATGTCCCCACCTAACTCGAAAGTTATGGGGTGTTATGAGGATTCCAGCCACCTAGCTGGTGTCCCTTCCACTCTGAGCCATCTTCCCACACTTCCTTTTTCCAAATCGGTACGATTTGCTTCAAGCGTTCAATGGCATGGCGACTGGCCTCGTAGCAAGCATCACGGTGCGCAGCAGAAACAGCAATCACGACACTGGTCTCTCCAATCCTTACCGTACCAAGCCGATGTGTAATAGCAGTGCGCGTTGACGGCCATCGATCAGCAATTTCGTCGCCAATCTGCTTCATCGTGTTCATGGCCATTGGCACATACGCTTCATATTCAAGCAGCACCGTTCGCTGACCTTGTGTAAATTCCCGGGTCGTACCATTAAAGGTCAGTGATGCCCCATGCGAGGGGTCGTGTACCTTGGAGGTTACCTCATCGGCATCAATCGGGTCGTAGGTAATAGCGTATAAGCCGCATTTTGAAACGACCGTCTTCATTCCGGGTGCTGACTGATGAAGAGCAATTTCATCTGATGGAAGCACAAGTTCATCAGGAGAAGCAAGTCTTTTATGATGGGTAAAAAAAGAACCGGGCAGTTGTGAAGTTATCTCCGGGTACAGCTCATTCAGCCTTGTTCGAATGTCTGCAATGGTCACCGTTTCCTGTGAAAGCTCCACGGTGAGCACGTCACTAAATTGCTCCGCCATACCTGCGGGTAATTGAATATGGTATTGCATTATGTCTCTGACCCCCTTTAATACACGCTATCTATCGATTCACCTATCCTGTTACTGGAGCTTATCCTCCTGAAACTGGAGGAATAATCGCAATTTCATCATGTATACTAACCAGATCCTCAGGAGCAGCGTAGGCTTGATTTCTGGCAACAAAAGCCCCCTGCAACTGAGCGGCTGCTTCAGGGAAATACTGGGACAGCAAGTCTTTTAATGCGTTGACAGTCATCGTTTCCTGATCAGCAGGCACCGTAATCATAGGACTTCCCATCAGTTCTGCAAGTCCGGCAAATACTTGAATATGATAGTTCATTAAGTAGGTTCCCCCCTTTCAGGCACAAGGACTTACCATCGCATATACACCAAGAAAAACCAACATGAACTAATACCTCGAAAGGTTTTATTCCATGCTGGTTAACGATGATGGTCTACATTGATCATTTTTTTATATTATATTTTAGATTCAACCAGTTCATCAATCCGCTCCGTGTGCGTATATACGTTCAGAGAACGACTTCGTATAAAGCCGATGGTAGTAATCCCCAGATCCTCTGCCAATTCAAGTGCAAGCTCTGTAGGAGCTGACTTGGACAAAACAACCTCGCAACCAATCTTTGCAACCTTCAACAAAATTTCAGACGAGATGCGCCCACTGAATACGATAATTTTATCTTGTAATATAATATCATGCTTTAGGCAGTACCCATAGATTTTATCCAGCGCATTGTGTCGACCAATATCCATTCTGGACAAGATTATTCCGTCTTTGTCACACAGCGCTGCATTGTGAACGCCACCGGTCTCCTGAAACGTATGCGCCGAGGTTTGCATCAAATTCATCAGCCGGAAACAGTCGCCAAAAGACACCGTAACATGGGTATCACTCATTCTTTTTGCCACTTTGGCATCATTTATAAAGTAAAATCCCTGTCTACTTTTTCCGCAACAGGAGGTAATATATCGCTTGGAATGAAAGTTTTGATAAAACTCATTCATCCGACGGGTTTTAATATGAACATAACCTTCTTTTTCCTGAACCCAAATATCTTCGATATCATCATACCGTTGAATGACGCCTTCAGAGGCCAAAAAGCCCACTACCATATCCTCTACATACTCTGGTGTACAAACCATGGTGGCAAATTCCTGCTGATTGATTTTAATGGTTACTGGATACTCCGTCACCACTGTGTCTTCAAAACGCTTGATCTGACCGTCCCGATAACGTAGAATCTCGCGTTTTACCTCAGCCGGCTTTTCCATGTGCTCAACTCCCTTGTTTCTGACAGGCTGGCTCTTCGGTTCACCCGCCAATATGTGACATTTCAATTTTGGACGATGCTTGCTTTGTATGAGTTAACCGTTCCTCTGAATAGCGGTCGGTACGTCCTCTCCAAACATGCTCAATGTAAGACCTAATCTCATCATCGGTCTGCTCGGAACGCAGCATCGTGCGAAGCTTGTACCCTTTAGACGCAAACAGGCAAGTGTACAAGGAGCCCTCCGCAGAAATTCTCGCCCGTGTACATGTAGAGCAGAAAGCGTCCGTAACGGATGAAATAATACCGATTTCCCCGTCTCTGTCTAGATATCTATAGCGCGTCGCTACCTCACCTTTGTACTGGGGTGAAACAGGTTCTAACGGCATGTGCTTGTGGATGGTTTCGATGATTTGCTGCTTGGACACAACCTGATCCAATTTCCAGCCATTGGTGTTCCCTACATCCATAAACTCAACAAAACGCAAAATATGCTTTTTCTTTTGAAAATAGTCGGCCATGGGCACGATATCCTGATCGTTAAAGCCCTTTTGCACGACCATATTTATTTTCACCTGCATGCCTACTTGAGCAGCAGCCTCAATACCTTCCAGCACCGCCTTTACGCTGCTTCTCCCCCCGTTCATTCGGCGGAATCGATCATCATTAAGCGAATCCAGACTAACCGTTACTCTTTTCAGCCCCGCCTCTCGCAGTGACGCTGCATACTTAGGCAAAAATACACCGTTCGTCGTCATGGCAATATCTTCAACCCCATCGAGTTGAGTTAACGAATGAATGAGCGAGGACAAATCTTTTCTCAGTAACGGCTCACCCCCAGTAATACGCAGCTTTGTAACACCCAGCGAGACAAAGATACGAGAGAGGCGGGTAATTTCCGCAAAGGTCAATATTTTTTCTTTTGGCAAAAACGGATAGTCATGGCCAAATATTTCTTCAGGCATACAATATCTGCACCGAAAATTACATCGGTCTATGACGGATATTCTCAAGTCCCGTAACGGACGATTCCATTGATCGTCGCTGCGGTTCGCCATCCCGTTCACCTCAATCCGTCTTCATTAATAAACCTCTTCAAACTCTAGACTGAACCAAAAAACCGGCATCACAACAACTTCTTCGCTTATGAATACCGAAGAATCTGCTAAATGCCGGTTAATTTATCTACATCAGGATTTTACGAATCCTCACATCATGTGATATAGAAAAATCAAACTAACAAGCGCTGCGCCAAATAAAATATACGCGATTCCCACGCACACTCCATTCACGAATGCTCTACATTCCTATTGTTAGCAATCCTGGAACGTTTGTCAATGATTTTTCGCTTTCTCAATCGATAATCATTATCAGTTAAAATTTTTAATAAAGCACCGTTGAACTATCTTAAATTTTACGCTATAGTTACACCAGATGACATGCAGAAAATGACATATCTGATCTATTGATATACAGACAGTGCGTACTGTTTGGTATTAATACATATTTCTATGGCGGATTGGCCTCCAGGACCTAGAGCTTGGTCACTACTCCACCATAAACACAAGTGCTTAAACACGAGCACTTGTGTTTATGGTGGAGTTTTTTTATTCCCAATTTTAAAATTCAAAATCTGAAAGGAGCCTGAACCGTGACAGATAATACAATCAAAATTACATTAAACGGACAGGAACTGAGAACCAAAAGCAGTGCAACCATTCTTGAAGTGATCAACGAAAACAATATTGCCCATCCCCAACTGTGTTACGTTCCCGAAGTGGATCCGATCCGCACCTGTGACACATGTATCGTGGAAGTTGACGGAAAGCTTGTGCGCTCCTGTTCAACCCTTGCTACAGATGGAATGGACATTCATTTGCATTCGGATCGCGCAAAAGCGGCCCAAACCGAGGCTA